>JADLBA010000001.1 GCA_020848015.1 Crocinitomicaceae bacterium
ATATTATGAGCACCTCGTTCATCCATGTATCGTTTCTCTCTTCCCATATTTTGCCATTAGTGATGCTTCGTAATCCAGGAATTCTTTCCACGTGCCATCCACGTCAGTTTTCCCGCCATACTTCCTTGCGAAACCGATAAAAGTGGTGTAATGTCCGGCTTCACTTTCCATTAAATTCCTGTAAAATGAACGCAGGCTCTCATCTGAAATATTTTCTGATAACAGGCGGAATCGCTCGCAACTCCTCGCTTCTATCATAGCGGAAAAGAGCATCCGGTTGACGAATTGTTCTTCTTTGCTCCCGCCGCCTTTTAGTATATAAGAGGCGAGGTCATTCACGTATTCATCCCTTCGTTCTTTACCAAGAGAAAGCCCCCGTTTTTTTATTTCCTCATGCACCATACCAAAATGTTCCAGCTCTTCACGGCTGATGCGCACCATTTCATCTACCACATCAGGATAGTGGGGGAAATGAACAATAATTGAAATAGCATTGCTCGCGGCCTTTTGCTCACAGTAGGCATGGTCAGTCAGTACTTCATTGATGTCTTTCCCTGCTATGTTAGCCCATCGCGGATCAGTCGGTAGCCTAAGACCCAGCATTACTTTTTTTTCGTCAGATTCCATGATTTAAATGTCGAGTTTTTTGCGCAATTACGGGGTTAAAATTATTCTAAATGAAGTCTTACAGTTTTTTTTGCTCTGTTTCATTGGTGTTTTTTCAAATCATTTTTTCTCGATGAAAATTGAATCCCGTCTTGAAAAGACCGGAAAACAAAAAGGTTCCTTTTGGAACCTTTTTGAATCATCCCGGAATATTCCCGGAAAATTTTCTTAATGAACGATGTTGACACGCTCACGGATTACAGTAGAGCCATTAGTAACCTCGACGTTGTAGATACCGGTTGCGAATGAAGACGTATTCATGGTGAAGAGCCTGTTGTTGATCTCCATGATTTTCTCAACGCTCACGAGGGCACCGTTCATGTCGTAGATACGCACAACAGCACTTCCGGCCACTCCGCCATTGAACTGGAGATTGATCTGTTCGTTAGCAGGGTTAGGGTAAACAACTACCGCTTTTTCGCGGTTCAGGATGTCTTCGACACCTGTTGGAATACCATCTACGGTCATTGTGAAAGAGTCAAAAATGATATTTGATCCACCGTTGGCTTCTCCCCGTAGCAGTAAGGCATGTACACTACCATCGGTATAGGCGGAGATGTCTTTCGTGATGGCCGTATAGTTAGCCCCGAGAGAAGCAGAGTCACTGGCGAAAACCTGGTATATTTCGTTGCCATCAATAGAGATACTCACGTAGTCATCAGCAGGAGCGGTGCCCCTAACGGCCACTTTTACAAAGAAAGATATCTCGGCTGTATTTCCGTTCGCGATAGTAATAGGCTGCCCCATTGTGCCTTCTTCGTATTCGCTAACACCCCCAAACCAGGCGAACCACATGATCCGGCCTGTGGCAGGCATCTGCCGCCGCATGTACCACAACTTGCTTCATCACACATCAGTGTGATGAAGTGAGTACTCGACTCAATCCATCCATTGCCTGTGGCAGGTCCCATTTCAAAACCTCCATTCTGAATCTGTGCAAAAGAAACACCGGAGATAAATAAAGCAATAAAAACAAGAAAAGTAAATTTTTTCATCGTGTGGTATTTTTGATTGGTATAATTTAGTGGGTCAAAGTTAAACAAATGAGGCGCGAACAAATATAAAATTGCCGGAATCTTGTACTCTATAAGAAAAAAAAATGGTAAATGCAGAGATTCAATCGTTTACCGGCGACTTTTTCCTCCCTCATAAAATCAACTCAAGAAGAGAATGTGGGGCAATTTTTCCCTGAATAGTGAGGCGCTGAACTGAAAGACCCTGTCGGAAAGTATTAGAAAAATATCCTTCCTGAGAATCCCTCAATGACTGCTCAGGCGTATTTTCGTGCAATATGTCAAAAAGGAAAAAAAATAACAATGCCGATTTCCGGCATGACCTCAAAAAAGAAATTCTCGAAGTATTTCAAAAAGCACCCAAAAAGCCACTGAATCATAAGCAGGTTGCTGCTGCATTGCGCATTGAAGACAACGGGCTGAAAAAATTGATTGTAGAACTACTGACCGTTGAAGCATTAAAAGGATCACTCAAGGATATGGGACGGGGAAAATTTATGCTGGCAGCATCAGCAGTGAACACAGAAACCGCTCAGGGGATCATTGATATCAACCGTTACGGCAAGGGATATGTTGCTGTGGAGGGAGTTGAAAAGGATATTGAAATACCCAAAGGAGCGACCGGTTTTGCTCTTTTTGGCGATACTGTGGAAGTACAGTACAACCCGAAAGCACGCAGACCTCAGGGAAAAGTAATTCGTGTAGTTGAAAGAGGTCGCCGCCAGTATGTAGGTATCATCGAACAAAACAAATCGAACTCGTTTATGCTGCCGAGCGACAGAAAGATTCATGTTGATTTTTTTATTCCGCAGAATGAGTTGAATGGTGCTAAACACGGTGAGAAAGTAGTGGTGATGCTGACCGGATGGGATCGTCCGGAAAGCAGCCCGTTTGGAAAAGTTGTTCAGGTGCTCGGAAAACCAGGAGAGCACCAAACCGAGATACATGCAATCATTGCAGAATACGGCCTCCCGTATGAATTCCCGGAAACAGTGGAGGCATTTGCCGATCGTATAGAGTCGGGTATCACAGCAGAAGAAATTGCAAAGCGCAGAGATTTCAGGGCGAGCACAACTTTTACCATTGACCCGTTCGATGCGAAAGATTTCGATGATGCACTTTCCTACCAGAGGCTACCGAACGGAAATACTGAAGTCGGTATCCATATAGCAGATGTCAGTTTTTATCTGCTTCCTGATTCCCTTCTTGAAACCGAAGCTTTCAACAGAGCAACCAGTGTTTATTTGGTAGATCGCACTATTCCCATGCTGCCGGAAAGGCTCTCCAATTTTTTATGTTCACTGCGACCGAACGAAGAAAAACTATGTTTTTCAGCGGTGTTTGAGCTTGACCACAATGCAGAAATTAAAAGTGAATGGTTTGGACGAACAGTTATTTGCAGTGATCGCCGCTATACCTACGAGGAAGCACAGACGATTATCGAAACAGGCAAAGGAGAATTTTCTGAGGAGATGCTCGAACTCGATAAGTTGGCAAAAATGCTCAGAGAAAAACGGTACAAAGATGGAAGCATTGATTTCAACACTGATGAAGTGAAATTTCGCCTCGATGAGAAAGGGCATCCTCTTGGGGTGTATATAAAGCAGATGAAGGACTCGAACAAACTGATCGAAGATTTTATGTTGTTGGCAAACCGGAGAGTAGCTCAGTTTATCGGTAAGCCACGCGATGGTCAGCCAAAGACTTTTGTTTACAGGATACACGACTCCCCGAATGAGGACAAGTTGATCCAGTTGCGTACTTTTCTGAAGCACCTCGGGTATAAGTTGCCGAAAGGAAAAGGTGATGACTCAACAGACATCATCAAAGAGATGATGCATCAGGTAGAAGGACAGCCGGAGGAAGACATCATCCGGCAGATGGCGATCCGAACGATGGCCAAAGCTGAATACTCTACGCAGAATATCGGGCATTACGGCCTCGCTTTTGAATATTACACTCACTTTACTTCACCCATCCGGCGTTATCCCGACGTGATGGTTCACCGGTTGCTTCAGCGTTACTTGGATCATGGAAAAAGCGCCGAAGAAAATGAATATGCTTTCAAATGCAGGCATTCTTCGCTGATGGAGAAAAGAGCTGCTGATGCAGAACGCGCTTCGATCAAGTTCAAACAGGTGGAGTATATGCTGATGCATAAGGGGCAGGTGTTTGAGGCCGTCATTTCCGGTCTCGCGGGCTGGGGTATTTATGCTGAAGTGATCGAAAATAAATGTGAGGGGCTTATTGCACTCAATACATTAAAAGATGATATCTATGAATTCGATTCGGTGAAATATATTATTCACGGATTACGTAAGAGAACAGAGTTCAGGATGGGCGACAAGATTATGATCAAAGTGGCCGGCGGCGATCTCGAACAGCGCAACCTCGATTTTCAGTTGGTACGCTGACGCGGGTAATTATTTGAATGGGGTGAAGAGCAAAGAATTACTGACCATAAAGCCCACCCTTGGCGCTCTTTAGTTTCTCAAGATCGTTCTTCGCAGTGCTTACCTGCGATTCTTCGTCCTTGATATCCCTGTCGTTGCTGTCGAGATCGCGTTTAAGTGAACCCACTTCACTTTTTTTCTTTTCTACTCCCGACTTCAATTCATCAATTTTAGACTCGAGTTTTACTTTTTCCTGCTCTGCCTTAAGTATCGCATTTTCTGATTTGGTGACAGCCTCTTTATTTTTTGTCAGCCTGTCCTGAAGTTTCAGCGCTTTTGCTTCGAGTTTCTCTTTTTCTTTAATTGCCTTTTGAGCAGGTTTGGTATTGAGGTCTCCTGTTTTGTTATACGAATCGAATTCAGCCTGCTTGGCCTTCAGAAAAGAAAGATTTTCATCCATTTCCTTTTGTGTTTGTGCTGTTTCTTTTTGCTGTTGTTCTATCGTTGATTTTAGGCCACTGACTTTATTTCCTGCGTCGGAAATCTTTCCGCCGGCGGTGCGTATCTCGTCTTCCGACCTTTGGATAGATTTATTCTGGTTGTCAATTTCGTTGTTCAGTTTTTCACTTTTCTTCCGCAGCTTCGCGAGGTCTTTTACCTGGCTCTCGTAGTGTTTTTGCTGGCGCGAAATTTTTTCATCGTAATACTTTATGTAAAACTCGCGAATCTGCTGCTCAAGAGAACCTTTGATCAGTGAGGCAATTTCCTGTCGCGAAGAAGAGGAAACAAAGCCATCATTTCTCTGAGCGAGAAAATTTAATCTCACACCGTTTCCGTCTTTATCCACTTTATAATGAATGGTGATGCTGTCGGTGGACCAAGCTGCAAGCACCATTTTTACAGAAGAAAAATATCCGGAAGATTTTTTTGCCTCTACGCCATACTTATTTTTGAGCCAGTTTTTCAGATCCTTGGAGTAGGGATTTTCTTCACTGACAATGAATGCGGAAAACGAATTTTGTGAGTTGCCGCGGAAGTCAACCGGAATTTCTTCTATGACAATCTTTGGTGTGTTCATTAGTGCGGTGGAGATGTCATCCGGCTGAGTGTAGCTTAGTGTGGAGATCAGCAGAAGAC
>JADLBA010000002.1 GCA_020848015.1 Crocinitomicaceae bacterium
GACCCGATCACTTCAATACCATTGTGGAATTGCCGGTAATTGACCCAGATATGCTTTTCTGTTTTTACCAAAGGCAGTGGAACCAATTCCTCCAAAGGCAATTTAACCATCGAAAGATGATTCCTAAGAACAGTGTCGGCCAGCCCCTGTGGTTCTGCCTGTGGGAGTTGAATAGGTGTGCCATAAGCCCGGTGAGGAAACTTTCCCACTTCATTATAATGGACATACCAGGTGCCGTGCTCATTCAAAAACTGCTGCCAAGAAGGGGTATCCCTGAGGCTGGCCTGAAGATCCGGGTCAGGAGAAATGGATATTTTTGAAACACGTATTTCAGCAGGGTCAAAATTTTCGACAAAATTGGATTGTGCATCACTAATGAACGACCACCCCGTCAGACACAGGAAAAAAAGTAATTTTCGCATTATTAAATACAGGTTTGGGGCGAAATATGCGAAAAAAAAAACATATCCCCGCATCAGAGAATGGAAGATATTGAAAAGCCAAACTTCAATATCACTTTATGCGGTTGCCTTCGATAAACGAAAAAAGACTCATCATGATCTCTTCTCTCGCGGCGAGTTCCTCTTCAAGTTTCCTGTTTTTCTGCTCCAGTTCCTGAATTTCGCGTTGCATCTTTTCTACCGACTGATCTTTTTCCGCTGTGAGTTCCGGATTTTTCTTATTTCTATTGATTGTTCCCACAATAATGGTTTTCAAAGTGCTAATATCATTATTTTATTGACTTCTCACCTCATAATTAATAGTTTTTATTAACGACCAAGAGTTTACCCTACCTATTTTCTAAAGTGAGGCGCCATAATAACTGATTTTAATCAGTCTTTAATTTGACTGTACTCATAGCCAGCCTATTATTGTTTAATCATCTTTGTTTTTCCTATTTTTCAACAGATGAAAACAATTCTTGTTGCGACTGATTTCAGCCCGTCTTCCAAAAATGCCATTTCCTATTCAGCCCGTCTGGCTATGGAAACAGGGGCAAAGTTGATTTTATTTCATGCTACCCATATTCCGGTCGTCAGCGACAATTTTTTCGATATGGGCATTTCATTAGAAGAACTGCAGACTTCTGACAGGGAAGAAATGGAAAAGGTCAATGTATGGCTCCACCAAAAGTTCGGCTCATCGTTGAAACTCGAGAAGCAGGTAAAAATTGGATTTACTGTTGAGTTGATCCGTGCGATGGTAGAAAAAAAGCAGGTGGATCTCGTGGTAATGGGTATCTCTCATACCGATACTCTGTCAAGGGTTCTTTTTGGCAGCACCTCTTCTTCAGCCGCAGGAAACCTTAATTGTCCTGTGCTGATCATTCCAGAAAAAGTCAAGTATCGTCCATTCTCTAAACTGGCCTTCGCCTTTGATCAGCGCCATATTCCCACCGGAACCGGGCTACATATTGTGCGAAATCTTGTCAAACTCTTTGAAGCCAAAGTGCACTATGTCCATGTAATGGATTCTCCTATGAAGGACAAGGATGATTCTTCACTGCGCCCTGTTTTCAAGTTTTTCGCCGACAAAAACCCTACAATTCATTACCTGCAATCTATTCCGGGTCAAACCGTCGCTATCCTGAATGACTGGGTTCGCAGATATAAAGCAAGTGTCCTTGTCATGGTATCGAGGGAACACAACATATTCTGGAGAATATTCAATGAACGAACAACGAAGAAGATGGCCTTTGAGACAAGGGTTCCTCTTCTCGTAATACCTGAAACAACTCGTACATAATCAAATTTCCAGTGACCGCAATCAAAATGAAAATAACTATTGATAATAAAAAAACGGCCAGGGCAGTTCAATCGGAGTTTTCAGAAAAATATCCTTTTCTAAAAATTGAATTTTTTTCCCGACGGCACAAAACAGGTTCCGGAACTGAGAAAAAATTTCTGATTGACAGCAACAGAGTACTTGGAAAAGTCAATACGGCGGGGATGGTGACTGAGCTCCCAGTCAGAGATGATATGACAGTAGCTGAGTTGGAGAAAATGTTTGCAGAAAAGTGTGGGCTCTTTATCCAGGTCTTCAGGAAATCGGGAAGGCTATGGTTAGAAACAACGGCCACCGATCAATGGACACTCGCCTACCAGAATGAACAGGGAAAGGAACTCTCTGGAGTAGATTTCTCTAATGAAAAAGAAGAGACGGATTTTCGGGAACAGGAATAACCGGAATCCTTAGTTTTTCATTCTCTGCAACCTTGTCAAATCTGTGAGAGTAATTGTTGATCCGCTGATCCGTATTATTCCTTCCTCCCGGAAGTCACTCAATGTTCTGATCAGTGATTCGGTAGCTGTACCTACCATATTTGCAAGGTCTTCCCTCGAAATCGCCATACTGAAATCATTGGCAGAACCATCGTGATAACGCTCCCGTAGTTTCACAAGGGCCTGTGCAGTTCTCTTTCTCACACTGCTGTATGCGAGTGCCAGCAAACGCTCCCTTTCTTCAGAAATATTGCCGCTGAGCATTCTTACAAATTGTTGAGTCACCGCAGGACTGTGATAAATAATTCTGAAAAAATCCTCCTTGGGAAAAATAATAACCTCCGAATCTTCGAGTGCTTCTGCTGATTCGAGGTGATTCCTGTCATCCAGCATAGACAGATATCCGAAAAAATCTCCCGGCTGGAGGAACTTTGTAATAAGGTCTTTGCCAAGTTCATGACTTTTGAATGTTTTCACCTTCCCTCTTTTCATAAGATAAAGCCCGGAGGGAGAGTCTCCTTCGGAAAAAATAATGTCTTTTTTCCGGTACGATCTCACTTGCTGCCGCTCGCTGATTTTAGTTAAGTCTTCAATGCCGCTGACATTTGAAAACAGGGAGTTGAACTGATCCATGTGAGACAGTACTCTCTGCTTCAGCATTTCCGATTTTTTCAAACGGCTTTCTACTGCGTTCAGCAATTCAATATCATCAAAAGGTTTGGTGAGATAATCATCTGCCCCCATTTCCATTCCCTTTCTGAGATCCGTCCTCTCCGATTTTGCGGTGAGGAAAATAAACGGAATTAATGCGGTATCGGAATTTTTGCCGAGCAGGTGTAGCACTCCATAACCATCCAGCACCGGCATCATGATGTCACAGACCACCAGATCGGGATTTTCCTTTTGCGCCAGCTCTACGCCAATCTTCCCATTTTCCGCCTTGATCACGCGGTAACCGGCGAGCTCCAGAATTTCGGCTGTGTTCTCGCGAACTTCAAAATTATCTTCAATGAGTAAAATGCTTTTCATGGGTTATTCATTGTTTGTGGAAAAAATAAATAAAAAACAGTCCCCTTTCCCAACTCGCTTTCATAACGAATCGTCGCCTCCACCAGTTCGAGGTATTTTTGAACGATATTCAGCCCAAGGCCGGTGCCCTGAATGTTTACGGCATTTTTGGCTCTAAAAAAACGTTCGAATAGATGCCTTCTATCCCCCGGCGGAATACCTATTCCGTGGTCTCTGACACTGATCTGCAGCCCCGACGGTTCTTTTTTCAAGGTTACTTCTATAGGCGCATTTTCACCGGAAAATTTAATAGCGTTAGCGAGCAGGTTAATGAGTACATTTTTCAGCAAATGCGGATCAGACTTTATGATTGAGTCCCTTTCATTATGGAGAATGATAGTCTGCCCTGGTTTTGCAATCATCTGCATCTCTGCCACCACCTCACCAGCCACCTCACCTGCATCCATCAATTGCATATCGGCCAGCACCTTTCCCTCTTCCAATTTACCGTGCGAAAGAAAATCGTTCAGTATCTCTCTAAGACCCGTCACAGCATTCTTGATCCTGCTAATGTGCTTCTCTCTCTTATCCTGCTCTTCTTTTTCAATGTACTTGGATATGAGCGCTACAGAAGAAAGAATCGTACTCAGCGGTGTGCGGAATTCATGTGAAGCCATGGTGATAAACCGCGATTTCATTTCATTCAACTCCTTTTCTTTTTCGAGCGCCTTTTCCAGTTCATCCCTCGACTGCTCAAGATCATGCAGTGCCTCTTTCAGCACAAGCGTCCTTTCATTTACTTTTTTCTCTAAGGTTTCATTGAGCAGCTTTAACTCCTGGTTGACCTTGTTGATTTTCTCTTCGTGTTCGTATCGCTCAGTTATATCTATAATAAAGGCGATCACATACAATCCTTCTTCTGCATGATAATAACTGAGAGAAATTTCGACGGGAAATTCAGACCCGTCCTTTTTCCTCGCATGAAGCGTGAGGTTTTTTCCCATCGGGCGTTTCGATGGGCTTTTTATATAATTCTCCCGGTGCTGGGTATGCTTTCGACTCAGATGATCGGGAATTAATTTCTCGACAGGAAAACCCTTCAATTCGTCTTGTTCATAACCAAATAACTGAAGGCATTTTGGGTTAACGACGATGATCTCCCCTTTTTGATCGGCGATCATGATTCCCTCTGTTACGTGGTTAAATACCAATTCAAAGCGGGCTTCTAATTTTTCTGTGAGCGAGGTCATTTTGCTTCAAATGTATGGACAGGGCATAAGCGGACAAAAAATGGTTCAAAACCGGTTTCCAGACCAATCGGAGCAGCCTTCATTCAAAACTATTTTGATCTGTATCGAAACTGCCCGGCTGAAAAAACAACTTTTTGTGAATTAATCATCCTCATCTTAAATTCTAATGCTGGTGTTTACCCTCTTCAAAAAAACACTGAATATACCGGCATGACTTATCCAAAAAATATTTGTTATTTCAGTTGGCTTGTAATTTCAGTACTCAGCGGATCAACGGAACTGGGAAAAGCACCTATCCATTTTCCTTCGGGAGAAATAAGTATTTTGTAAAAATTCCATTTAATCTCTGCATCTGATACTCCGTTGAGCGTTTTCTTCGTAAGCCATTGATAGACCGGATGCTGATCTCGTCCTTTTACTCGGATCTTTTCACTCAAGGGAAATGTCACACCGTAATTATTGCTGCAAAACTCCTCTATATCTTTTGCATTTCCCGGTTCTTGACCTAAAAATTGATTGCAGGGAAAACCGAGCACTATGAGTTTATCTGAATAGATAGAATACAATTCCTGCAATGCTTTATACTGGTAAGTATAACCACAACGGGAGGCCACGTTGACACAAAGCACATATTTTCCTTTGTAATCAGACATATTGATAACACCGCCGTTTAACGCACCGACGGAAAGAGCATAAAAGGGAGTTTCACTATCGGCAAAAGGTATGGCAGAACCAGTGATCTGTCTCCGGTATGCAAAAAAGGCAACCGCTGCAACAATAAACCCTCCAATGATAAATATTTTCACCTCATCAATAATTAATAATATATACCCTTGATTCCGATGCCTGCAAAAATATTAAACACCAGAGCCTTGCCGGTGTTCTCTACTCAGCAAAAGAGCCTTTCAGAAATGAGCTCTTATCATAGTATAAACCGTGTTGCGTAAATTTGCGATATGACACTAAAAACACTTTGCTACTGTGTATTGCTTCCCCTGGTAGCCTCTTGTACTACCCAGCAGCTCGGCCAGATCAACGATATTCTCCAAAACACCACGGTGATACCCACAGAAGCGGAAGCCGCCGGGGGTTTGAAGGATGCCCTGAAACAGGGCTTTACGAACGGGGTAAAGGTTCTGAATAAAGCGGATGGCTTTTTGGGACGTCCGGATTATAAAATTTTCTTACCCGAAGAAGCAAAAAATATGGAACAACGGCTCCGCGATATTGGCATGGGAGCCGAAGTGGATCGCGCTATTGCCAGCCTCAACCGCGGTGCAGAAATGGCGGTGGGTGAAGCATTGCAGGTCTTTGTGGATGCCGTAACTCAGATGACTATTCAGGATGCACTTTCCATTGCGACAGGGGGTGATGGCAAAGCAACCGACTACCTCGAAAGAACTACCACCAGTGTATTAAAACAAAAATTTCAGCCGGTAATTCAGCAGTCATTAGATAAAGTCGGCGCACTTAAATACTGGACCGACTTAGCAAAAATTTACAACAAAATTCCCTTTGTAACTCCCGTCGAAACTGATCTCAATACCTATGTTACCGGTAAAGCAACTACTGCCTTGTTTGACCAGGTGCGAAAGGAAGAAAGCCTGATCCGCAAAGACCCCCTCTCGCGCACCACTGAACTGATGAAAAAGGTATTCGGCTATGCGGATAGTAAAAAACAGTAATACCCTGAACTCAGTAAAATCTCAAAAAGTTGAAATCACTTTGCCGGTTTTGATTCACAATAAAACGAGCCAGAAATACAATGAATACATTCATGCGATTTTCCATTTTTTAGTTTATTTTTTCATGTCGTTTTTTCATTTCTACCAGTGAATTCAGTGGGGCAGCGAGACTCTGTCACTATAGATACTGCGAGCTATAACGACCGGCTGCCTGCCTCTTCAAAACGAAGTATTGACCTTACGCGGAGGGCAGCCGGGCAATTGAACATTCTCAAAAAGGGGATTACAAAAGTCCGTATAGA
>JADLBA010000003.1 GCA_020848015.1 Crocinitomicaceae bacterium
CAGCATTTCATCTATTGCGGTAGTCAACAATGAAGTTTTTATGAGTGGAATGTTTCAGAAAGCCAACAGTTCATCCTTCAGCTTACTCAAATGGAACGGCACTACCATCACCGAGGTATTTGCGTTTGGCATTTCGGTTCCTACTGTAGTAAAAATGTTCGTGGTATCTCATCACCTGTTTGCGGAATACACCATACAGGGTTTCCGGCATTTCGGCTACTGGAACGGCTCAGGCTTTACCGGCCTTGGCGATGTGGTCTTGGGGACATCCGGAAGCATTGATGCAGTTACAGAAATGAGCAATATCGTTTATGTCGGCGGAACATTTTCTACTTTCGATGGAGTAACCGTTAATAATATCGCTCAACACGGTGTTGTGGTCGGTATCGAGAATATATTGGAAGAGTCGCCACTTGGCTTCTATCCCAATCCTGCTACCGGATACATTGTACTCGATGCGTCAGACGAGCTGCGCACCATTGCTGTGTATAATGCCCTCGGACAACTGTGTCACCAATATCTGTTGAATGCCGGGGAGTGCTTCCTTTCTCTCGAAGACCTTCAGCCCGGCGCATATATTGTTCGTGCAGTATCGCGGGAAAAAATACAGACGGGAAGAGTCATTATAGAATAAAGGGAGAGGTCAACAATACCTCCCCTCCTCATTTCAAATGTAATCCACAGAAGCAAAATAAGCGCTTCACTCACCGGGTTGGAATACCCTGATTGAGGGTTCTTGCTCGATATCAATTCGTTCGTTATTGCACCAAAACTGTTGCCATCTCAAGAGCACCCGTAACATTTTTTTATCATTTCTCAATTATCTGTTCTCCTGCTTTCTGATAGTATCGCACATAATCTACCTCGAGGGCATTGGGAAAAGAGTTGGTTTCATCTGGGCGAGCATCTCCATTTTGAACCGCAAGATCAATGATGATATTCATCGGTGAACGGGGAAAAACATTTTCCTTCCCACCGTCTTTCACTTCATCGCATCCACTTTTCCTTCCCTTCATTTTTTTGAAACGATACTGCGTACGCATTAGTTTCCCATCGGTGTACCATTGAATTTTGCACTCATCCCAAATTACGCTGAAGGTATGGAACCCATCGGAGTAATCAGTCCCCGGAAGAGAAGCTAAACCTGACATTCCCCCGCGATAATGCACGGTCATGTTTTGAATGCGTGAAAGTTTTTTCGGAGAAAAAAGTCCAAACACATTTGATTGATTCCAGAATTCAAAAACATCAATTTCATTGTTTGTGCCATCTGACTCACCATACATCCAGAAAGCCGGCCACATCCCCTTCCCTTTCGGTAGTTTGCAACGTATTTCGTACAGTCCATAATGGAAGAGTTCGCGGCTGTCAATTTCGCCGGAGGAGAAATAATAGTTTCCCTTCATTTCCTTCATTCCGTCTTTGATCCAGATGCTAAATGGTTTGTTCAGCATCGTATCTTTCCTTACCTGGAACTTTGCAATTCCGTCGCTCACAATAATATTTCGCGGATCATACCACTGTTCAGATGCCTGCTGCATAGGATCACGTGGGACACCCTCCACTATCTTCCATTTTGATTCATCAATCATTTCTCCGCTAAACTCATCGAAGAAAACTAAGTCCCACATTTCCCTGATACCACCATTGGTAATAGTAAGAGTATCATAGTGCGGTTGAGCAGTGGAAGCAACAGTAAACAATAGTGCAGCAGTAAAATGAAGGAGTGATAAACGACACGGTTTCATCATAGGTCAATCAAAATAATAGAATATTCTTCAATTTTTCACAATATTCGCGGAAATATAGAGTGTATTCTCATTGGGCAAGGTACATGAAACTAATACGACAACATTTCGAAGAAGCGCATTCTCTCCTTTCAGCGTTGCTGAATGATGAACCTTTTTTTACCTCGATTCAGAAAGCCGGTCACCAGATGGCCAATGCAGTTCAATCGGGCAAAAAGATCATTTCGTGCGGAAACGGGGGCAGTATGTGCGATGCTATGCATTTTGCCGAAGAACTAACCGGTCGCTATCGCAATGACCGTCGTCCGCTTCCTGCTATAAGTATTTCCGACCCATCGCATATTACCTGTGTCGGTAACGATTACGGCTTTCAGTACATTTTTTCCCGATTTGTTGAAGGGCTGGGAAATGAAGGCGATATTCTCTTCGCAATCAGCACCAGCGGTAATTCGGCCAACATAATTGAAGCGGCATTAGCAGCGAAAAAAAAGGGAATGTTGGTCATCGGCCTTACCGGCAAAGACGGTGGAAAACTTTCAGGGTTATGCAATACAGAGGTGCGCACCTCTTGGCAGGGCTATGCAGATCGGATACAAGAAGTGCATATCAAGGTAATCCACGCTTTAATTGATCATATAGAAAATATGAATCGTTGAAATTCTTTCCCTGATCATTTTCATACTGTTTTATGCCATAACATCCTCTTTCTTTCCGGATAGATCATCAGTTGCTTTGTAATAAAAACAACGCATGCTCGTAAAAACATTTGGCAGCGCAGTGTTCGGAGTTAGTGCCGCGACGATCACAATTGAAGTCAATGTGGACAAAGGAGCGCAGGTAGCCATTGTAGGCCTTCCGGATGCGGCAGTAAAAGAAGCTCAACAGCGCATCAAAGCCGCACTCACTAACAGTGGCTACAAGACACCTGTGCGAAACGTAACAGTGAATCTCGCGCCGGCAGATATCCGCAAAGAAGGTTCGGCTTACGACCTTCCGCTGGCTCTCGGCATACTTGCCGCAACAGAGCAGATGCCCAGCGAACAACTCGGAGAATACATCATCATGGGGGAGCTTTCGCTGGATGGAGGTTTGCGACCGATCAAGGGAGCATTACCCATCGCTATCCAGGCATTGAAAGAAGGATTCAAGGGAATGTTCATCCCGGCACAGAATGCACGTGAGGCGGCAATAGTAAGTGGTATTGATGTCTATGGTGTGGGGCATATTCGCGAAGTGATCGGATTTTTTAGTGGAGAAAAAAAGCCGCAGAAAGAAAGCATCAATATCGGCGAAGAATTCATGCGGCGATTTGATCATTTTACAGTTGATTTCAACGACGTGAAAGGTCAGGAAAACATCAAGCGCGCATTCGAAATTGCCGCTGCCGGGGGTCATAATGTAATCCTGATCGGCCCACCAGGTGCAGGAAAAACGATGCTTGCCAAAAGACTCCCCACAATACTTCCTCCACTCACATTGAACGAGGCACTCGAAACGACCAAGATTCACAGCGTTGCCGGAAAACTTAGGCGCGGCGATGCACTGATTTCTGCACGGCCATTCCGTTCACCCCATCACACTATTTCAGATGTTGCATTGGTAGGCGGCGGGAGCTTTCCACAACCGGGAGAAATTTCACTTTCGCACAACGGTGTTCTTTTTTTAGATGAATTGCCGGAATTCAAACGTACAGTGCTCGAAGTGATGAGGCAACCTTTGGAAGATCGCGTAGTAACCATTTCGAGAAGTAAATTTTCTATTGATTATCCCGCCAGTTTTATGTTAGTAGCAAGCATGAACCCATGCCCCTGCGGTTTTTACAATCATCCTGAAAAAGAATGTGTATGCGGTCCGGGTGTAGTACAGAAGTACCTGAATAAAGTCAGTGGACCATTGCTCGACAGGATAGATATTCATATTGAAGTCACACCTGTAAGTTACGATCAGTTATCGGAAAAAAGAAAAAGCGAAAACAGCATGGTCATTCGTGAGCGTGTGATGGCTGCGCGAAAAATCCAGGAAATCCGATACAGCGAAAGAAGGGACATACACTGCAATGCACAGATGGACAGCAAGCTGCTGAAAGAATTATGCGTGATAGATGAGGCAGGAAATCAGCTCCTCAAAACCGCAATGAACCGGTTAAAACTCAGTGCGCGCGCGTATGATCGCATTTTGAAAGTTGCGCGAACGATCGCGGATCTGTCGGCGAGTGAGGACATACGAACGGAACATTTGGCAGAGGCGATACAGTTCAGGAGTTTAGACAGGGAGAATTGGGCTGGGTGAAAATGAGGAATAAATTTCAGAATAAATATCGCATTTCGTCAGCACGTCTTCAAAAATGGGATTACGGATCAAACGGTGTATACTTCATAACTATCTGCACAGGTGAAAGGGAACATTTTTTTGGCCTAGTTTCGGAAGAGGAGATGATAAGGTAGAAAATCAGTTGAAAATTTGGAGGTCATCCGCGCTTATTAAAAAATGCATATATAAATCTACTAATGGAAGTACCTATTCAAGATCTTTTTCACTTTCCATGTTTAATTATTAACACCCACATTACTGAATTTTATTTTGCGTAATGTTGTGTAGTTCTTTTGACTGCATAGAAATATTTATGGTTTATTAAATTCCATTAAAATGAAGGTTATTATCATGAATAATTACCCGAAATTATTCCGCTTCGTAGTCTTATCCGTGACATTAGGGGTTGGAGGATCTTTTGATAGTCTCCACGGTCAAATTGCTCCTACTAATGATCCCAATTGGAATCTTGAGACCGCTTTGAGTGATGAATTTAATGACGCTTCGCTCGATATCACAAAGTGGGAACATTTAACCTGTTCCAATTGCTGTCCATGGGGTGGTGACGATGGATTTATTGCTGCAAATTCTTACTTGCAAAATGGAACGCTCCTTCTCAGATGCACAGGGGCCTCAAGCTGCGGGTATGTTAGCACTGGTGGGGTCAGAACCATTAATGAGAACTACGATTATGGATATATGGAAATGCGGGCAATTTTCCCAGGATTTCTTGACGCATTCAATGTACCTCATGCCGATAAATTCTGGCCCGCCTTTTGGACCTATGAAGGTGACGGCATACATTATCCTGCGTGTACAATTAATCATGATGAAATTGACATTGTAGATGTTTGTTGCTGCCAATACAGCGACGGAAGTACATACGGAGCTGGTGCTTGGGACGATGGCACTCCTGCCACCAATTGTGCCGGCGCTACATCTGTAGACTGGAAGTCTAACTCGCCGGGCTATCTTTTTGCAGGTTATCACAAGTATGCCGTAGAATGGAATACTGACCGAATGATTTTTTATTTTGACGATATTCCATGGTATACAGTTTATAAGACTGTAAGCATGGATCCAATGAAGGCCGTTATCGATTTACAAATAGAAAATCCAGATGGAGATCCCGGTGGATGTGATTTTCATCCAAGCACTCCATTCCCACAGTATATGACGATTGACTATTTCAGGTACTATACCCTTGATCTTGACTGCTCAACTGATGCCGTAATTGCTAATAATTCCCAATTAGGTACTTTCAATTATGCCGTGAAGAATAGTGTGACAGTTGGAAATGGTACAAGTTCAATTACAATGAATGCGCTCCCAACGTATACCCTTCGCGCAACTGATGAAATCATCTTCACCTCAGACATAACAGTTCCATTAGGGACAGAGCTTAACTCTATAATCACTCCATGTAATTAACCTTATTAATGAACTAACATGAAAAAGCTCATATTCCTTTTTATCTTGGCGACTCTCCACAGCCTACTATCCATTGCCCAATTCAAAGTTAAAACTAATGGAACGGTTAAAATCGGCTCTGGTTCTGGGCTTCCTGATGCCGGAGATCTTCAGGTTGTCCAAAGTTCAAATGCGAATTTGCGTGTCTTTTCGACCTCAGCAAGTCCCGCAAGACTTTGGGCATTGAATTCATTGGGTTCCTATGGTATCGGGGTTGATGATACGGGAGTCGGTCGAATTTTCTACAATATAAATTCCACTCCAACTAATCTTATTTCATTTAACAGTAGCGGCTATGTTGGTATTGGAGCAAACCCCTCAGGCACCTATAAACTTTACTTAAGTGGTAGTGCGTATTGCACCGGAACATGGAGTTCTTCTGACAAAAGGCTGAAGAACGATATTAAGCCAATACATAGTGCGCTCTCTGATGTACTGCGACTAAAGGGTGTGTCATTTCTATACACAAAAAAAGAGTTTAACGTAATTTCGCCAGATTCATCTATAAAAAGATCTTACGGTTTCATAGCTCAGGATGTGAATGAAATTCTTCCAGATTTGGTGAGACAATCAGATGACTCCTTGGGCACGTTGGCCATAAATTATGATGGTGTTATTCCGCTCCTGGTTGAGGCATTAAAGGAACAACAGAGGATGATTGAAGAATTAAAGAAAAAGGTTGAAAATACCTCTGGATTAATTGGTAATTCCTCAAATGAGGATAGCAAACTCTCTTCAAAAAATGAAGTTAAATTGTATCAAAATTTCCCTAACCCATTTTCCATCGAAACCGTAATTAAATATCATATCCCTGATGATCGCAGTTCTGCTTCAATCGTTATCTATAATATGAGCGGAAAGGAAATAAAAGCCTTTAAAAACTTACCGAAAGGAGAATCACAAGTTAAAATTAATGGTGCGGAACTAAATTCTGGTGTATATGTATACACTCTTATTCTTGAAGGACAAGTCATTGATACAAAACAGATGATACTGACGGAGTGATTGATAGGTCAATAGTAGGAATATCTTTGAAAGTAGGTTTGAAAGGTGCGTTTGCGTATTACCTAGCTCTTAGTACTATAATTTTAATCTCCTTTTTTACATATTCATATGCCTATTTCTGTGGCCTAAATTCAGATCATGCGATAATCGTTTTAATGACCCATTACTTTGATCCCCGCGAATGTATATACTTTTGGGGTCAAGATCGATTTGGTGGCCTAGTCCCTTTGCTTGGCCAGCCATTCTTTAAATTAGGCCTATCAGCAGTAATATCAGCTTCCTTGGCTCAATATTTAATCCTCCTAATCGGGTTTCTCGCAATATCAAGTTTTATAAAAAGTCGGCTTTTCTGCATAGTGTTGGCCCTTGTTTGGTTTCTTCCTCCAACACACTTTATTGACTTTTTGCTTTTTTATTCAGGGGTCGAATACAGTCTTGTATTTCTTGCATTTTATTTCATTAACAAGGCGGACGCACGATCTGCAGCAAATGAGAAAATTGGCTCTGTTCGACTTCTTCTTATGGCTGCAATAATTCTAACAATAGCCATTTGGGTTTCCGATATGGCGATAATAACAATTTTTTCTTTGTTCCTTACCAGAATTATTTATTACATTCAAGAAAAGAGATTTTCCATTTTTTTTCTACGAGACGTGAAATTCTATGTCTATGTAGTAAGTGCTATTCTCGGCTTTTTAGTTATAAGCACTTTAAAAAATTCATCTTCACAGAGGATAGATTATACCTTTCTCAATACCATTCAACAAACACAAGAAACTTTTAGATTGCTCTTAGAATCGGCATCGCGTTTGCTCACATTTGATGCCGACGAACCTTTCACAAGTTTATATATCTATTTATTGATCCTAATGTTGATAATCATATTAAAGAAAGTCGACCTACTTAAAAATCTCGTTTTTACCAACAAGCTGCTTACATTCCTTTTACTCGATGCGCTAATTGTATTTATAGTTATCCTATCTTCTCATTGGACATTGTTAAACGGGGTTCCCCGCAGATATTTTACAACTACGTACATTAGTTTTCTTGTTGCGCTGATATTCATTTTGGATAACCTTTACTTTAGGGAAGCGACCTTGTCAAAAATCAAATGGTTCGCAATTGGATCATGCCTTGTCGGTGGTTTGGGTAGTTTATACCATTTTGCAAGTATATGGCCTGGGACACTTACGCCAAAGACTAAGGTGATTGCGAAATTGGGGGCACTTGAAAAGATTGGTATTATTGGAAACTATTGGAATTCCTATGTCTATTCCTGCGTAGATCCAAATAACGTTAAGGCGACACCATATGATTTAGCTGAGGTAAGGAATATGCATATCAACACAGAAACATTTGAACAGAAAAATATTTATGTAATTCGTGATATGTGGTTAGACGATTTTCCAGATACCCTGAATGTGCAAGACAAGATGCTTATTAAATCGGGAACTGAATTCAGATTAGTCGACGCCAATATGTGCAAATACCAGTTCGTGCGTTCTTATTCTCCCACCCAAAAGAGGAACAACAAGAAATAATTTCCACGAATGGTCTGTTTTTGAATTGAGGTGTTCCGAAAATGGATCTAATCTCGATCCTTGATTAAATTAAGAAAGAAACTATTGTATCACAATTAATGGTCTAAATCTTGAACTCAAAATGAAAATCCGGGAAATGGACTATTAATCTTAAGAACGGTCCTGTATATCAGCTCGACTTTTCCTTGTTCAATTTTCCTGAGAGTTGATAAATCAACGCCCACTATTGCGGCAAATTCTTTCTGAGTCAATTCCAGTTTTAGTATGTAACGTGTATATTCCTGCGACATTGACCCCTGTCTCAGACCCCGATAAGTTGGAGACTTTTCGCAAAACAGTTTAGGTCTTTTTCCTATTCTGCGAATGAGTTTTTTTAGGAATTGGAACAAAAATGATTTTCAAAAGAACCGGAAGAAACCAATGG
>JADLBA010000004.1 GCA_020848015.1 Crocinitomicaceae bacterium
AAAGGATTCTCTGTTGGATTTTTTTGGAACCAAAATCAATGATCCCTATCTCTGGCTCGAAGACGATAATAGCGAAGCTACTCATCAATGGGTAGATGCGGAAAACAAGGTTACTCGCTCTTATCTCGACAGTATTCCTTTCCGGCAAAAAATCAAAGACCGCTATACTGATCTTTTCAATTTTGAAAAAGTTGGTGCGCCGATAAAAGCCGGGGAAAATTTTTTCATTTACAAAAACTCCGGTCTGGAGCCCCAAGGAAAGTATTTTATCAGAAAAGGTTTGGATGGGCCTGAAGAATTATTTCTTGACATCAATGCACTTTCAACAAATGGCACTGTGTCGGCAGAACTCATGGCTCCGAGTGACGATAACAAATACATCGCTGTCAATATCAGTGAGGCAGGAAGCGATTGGAGCAAGATCGTAGTCTATGATATTGCAACCCGACAACCAACGGGCGATGAACTCAAGTGGGTCAAATTCAGCGGTGCAGCATGGTACAACAATGGATTTTATTACAGTCGTTATCCCGAACCAGCTACGGGCAAAGCTCTCAGTGGTAACAACCAGAACCATATAGTATATTATCACAGGTTAGGGCAGCCACAGTCGGAAGACAAACTGATTTATTCCGATCCTTCAAGACCCAATATGTACCACAATGTATATCTCACCGAGGACAAAAAATTCCTTGTACTGATCGCTGCTCCCGGAACAGATGGCTACGAAGTTTACCTCAAGAATCCGGCAGATACAAAAGCGCCTTTCAAAGCATTGTTTACCGACGTGAGTCTGCACAATAGTGTGATAGAAAGTACAATAGACGGTCACTTGTTAGTGCTGACGGATGTGGATGCCCCACGTTATCGCCTGGTAAAAGTAGATCCTTCACACCCTGAAAAAGAAAAGTGGAAAGAATTGATTCCACAGAATGAAAATCTGCTGCAGTCGGTTTCTACCTGCGGAGGAAGACTCTTTGCATCATATCTTGACAAAGCAAATACACGCATTTATCAATTGAACTATGATGGCTCAGAAAAAAAAGAAATTCCATTGCCCGCCAATACCGGTACTGCAGGAGGATTCAACGGTAAGAAAGAAGATTCATTCTGTTTTTATTCCTTTACTTCCTTTACCTATCCAGGCGTGATTTATCGCTATGACATTACCACCGGAAACAGTACTGAATATTACACTCCAAAGGTTAAATTCAATCCAGAAGATTATGAGAGTAATCAGATAATGTATAAGAGCAAAGATGGTACTGAAGTTCCAATGTTCATAGTACACAAAAAGGGTCTGAAAAAAGATGGTTCCAATCCCACTCTTCTATACGGATATGGAGGGTTTAATATTTCACTGACCCCCGGCTTTTCCGCATCGCGCATTGTGTTGCTTGAAAATGGAGGAGTATTTGCCATGGCCAATCTCCGCGGAGGCGGCGAATTTGGCGAAGACTGGCACAAAGCCGGTATGAAGGACAACAAACAAAATGTGTTCGATGACTTTATTGGAGCGGCAGAGTACCTCATAAAGGAAGGCTATACCTCAAAAGATAAATTGGCAATCGAGGGTGGTTCCAATGGGGGATTGCTCGTCGGTGCCTGTATGACACAACGCCCTGATCTTTTCAAAGTGGCCTTTCCGGAAGTAGGTGTATTAGATATGCTGCGCTTTCATCACTTCACTGTTGGGAAGGGATGGATACCCGAGTACGGATGCGCTGACAGCAGCAAGACACAGTTTGAATACCTGAATGCCTATTCGCCCTATCACAACCTAAAGCCGGAAACAACTTACCCTGCAACTATGATAATGACGGCTGATCACGACGACCGCGTTGTACCTGCTCACAGCTTCAAATTTGCCGCTCGACTACAGGAATATCACAAAGGTGAAAACCCTGTGCTGATCCGCATTGAAAAAAGTGCTGGACACGGCGCGGGGAAAAGTACCGACCAGATCATTGAAGAACAAACCGACAAATGGGCATTTTTCTTTTATAATTTGAGGAAAGATATCTGATTTGTTTTATGAGGTTATTGCAACACAGGGGCATTGCCCCCTGTGTTTTATTCTTCAGCAATAGTGAAAAACGTCGGCAATGATGTCAGCCTTTTCCATCCATGTATTTTCTCATCTGCCGTTGTAATGCTCCGCTGACTTGTGGCATTATAGCGCTGATACAATCATCCAGTTCTCTTTTCAATTCTGGATGATTTTGGGTCGAACGAATAATCAGTCGCATGGAGGTGTACCTAACAGCGAGGTCTGAGTCGGACTTCATCAGTAACCGGAAACAATCATGGATCAGCTGCCCTTCAGTTGATTCCGTTGTCGGCATAAGCAAAAATATTTTCAGCAATTCGCGGAGAACACTGGAATCATTGGAGCTGCGAATGATCGCCAAAAAAACAGGAATATAAGACGCGAGCCTGCTACAATCCATTTCCGCTATTGTACTCACCACCCACGCTGCTTTGCGTGAAATGATCTTGTTCCTGTGTGAGATAGCTGCAATGAGCGAATCAGTATCTCTATTACTTTTTATCGCCGCTAAGGCAAGTGAAATTACCAATTCCTTTTTTATACCGGAGTGAAGTTGCTCGTCCCAGTTTATCACCTTGTTTCATTTTTATGCAAGGTAATGAAGTGCCGGTTGCAATGATCTCCTCTGAATAGATGATCTCATCATTCTCAGAAAGGGCTTGGATAGCCGAAAGGGATTGCGTAAAAAAAAGTGGCTCTCACCACTTTATAAAATACCTTACCTCTTATCCACCGTTTTTGCCCTGAACAGGTTTTGCCCTGCCTTTCGCACCATGATTTCCGGGCGAAACATCCTCATCTTCATATTCGTGCTGCTTCAAGTCTTCCATTTTCAATTCCTCTCCTTTTTCGAGTTTCTCAAGCAATTCATCCAACTGTTCAGAACCTAATTGTTTAGCGATGATCTTGTAATCCTTATCCATCAGATACACCTTAGGTGTGCTGTTCACATCCCACGTAGTTCGATAGTTAAGACTGCGGAGTGTGGTAACATTTCCATAGATCAACTGTGTTGCACTGTCCTGCTTCATTATCTCAGGGGTATCACTCACGTTGTACCAGTCAAGGTTGTGCTCTTTAATAAATTCTTTCCATTTATCGTTTTCCAGTTCATTGCCCACCGCGTAAACAACTAACCCCTTGTCTTTCCATTTATGATACAGATCGAGCAGTTTAGGAACTTCTTTTTTACAATGACCACAGGTACTCTCCCATATTACCAGCAGGGTGTATTTACCGCCGGTCTTTTTCATGCTGATCCATTTTTTTTCCGATGTATCAGGCAGTATAACATCTTGTGCGATTTCACCGCACAGGCAATACCTTTTTTCATCTGCCGACTTCTTCATCTCCTCCACCTTATCAGATTTCATCCAAGTGGCTTTTCCGGTCGCATAGTAGTTATCCACCATAAATACAAAAAGCCTGTCCATACACATTACTTTCGAGGTCTCTGCAGTGTAAGTAGCGAGATGAACTATATATTTGAAAGCATCTTCATTGTTCTGCGCCCGGTCAATAAGTTTTTTAACCTGTACGCACATGGTATCCGGTATCTGGGGCAATGTCTTGGTTAGATAGGTCTCCACAAGACGATGAAACTGCTGTTCACGGACAAGGCGCGGATCGTTTAGATCGCAGTTATCCCAATAATGAGAGCGATACCAGTAGTATTGCCAGCGAAGTTTCTCATCGCCATCAAGTGAATCAGGTGCTTCAGGAGTTTCCACATCCATTCCCATCCTTATTATTTTTGAAACAAGCAGATTCGGATTCTCTTTCACAATCTTTTTCTGATAAGCCACTACTTCCTCATTGAGTTTTTTCAGTTGATCGAGGCACGGCTTTTTTTCAACATCCGACTTCAATGAATCATTCAGGCATTTATCCACCGGTTCCCTGAGTATCCTTTTTTCATTAATGAATTTTACGTAGTCGAAAAAAATCTTATTGTTGACCGATTCTTTCACCACCATTTTATTAATGTCATTGTCAAGACTCGGTTGCAAATAGATATTTTCCTCTGCAACAATGAAATCAAAATACTTAGGACCCGGCATTACCAATGCATATTTGCCGCACTCGTTATAAGGTTTTCCCTTGAAAGAAAAATTACCTTTCGCATCCACTTTGGAAGTATCGTTGTAATAAAGTTTGTTCCCGTAATAGTTCGCAAGAAACACAACGGTGTCTCTCAAACCATCGATACGACCTTTGATATAGTACTTGCTCTGCGACTGTGAAAAAACAGAAAGAGAAAAAAAAGTAAGGAAGACAAGAAAAACGGGGAGTAAAAGTTTGTTTACCTTCATAAAACCATAACTATTTCGGGTGATGACAATAAAACTACTTGCTTTGTTGCGCTGTAAAAATAAGTTTAACAAATCGTTTCAATTCAGGGGGCTTCCAAAATTTTGAACAACATCCTGAAAATTCTTTCAATTTCTCGGCTGGAGACAATTTTTGTTCCAAAGCAGAATCAATCCTTAGCTTTACGGACAAATGAGTACGGTGACTATTATTGGATGCGGATGGCTGGGTTTGCCACTTGGCAAAGTGTTGGCTGCACGCGAGTACTCCGTAAAAGGCACCACTACCACACCCGAAAAAATTACTGTGCTGGCTGAGGCGGGCATCCTTCCCTACCTCGCAAACTTCAACAACGATATCTCAGAGAGTACCTGGATGCATATCACTCATTCGGAAGAAATAGTCGTTACCCTCCCGTACTCAGCAAAAAAATCTGGTACCGAAAATATCCTCCTCTTTTCGCGTCTTGCAAAAACACTCGCCTTTGAAGAAATACAAAGGGTAGTGCTAATTAGCTCAACGAGCGTTTATCCTTATTACTTGCCGCTGTGCTCAGAAGAAGATGCCGACCCCCAACACCCATTAGTGCAATGTGAGCGTATCTTCCTTGAAGCGATTCCCTCCTGCTGCATCCTGCGCTTTGGGGGGCTGATTGGGCCGGGAAGACACCCAGGCAAGTTTTTTTCAGGAAAAAAAAATATATCATCCCCCGATGCGCCAGTCAATCTTATTCACCTCAATGATTGCATTGAAATCATCATCGAGGTTCTCGACCGGAAATCAGAGGGAGTCTTTAATGCCTGCGCCCCATCACATCCCACACGCGGCGAATTTTATACCACTGCATCGAAAAGTCTGGGGCTTGAGCCTCCCGTTTTTTCTACCGAAAACAATGGAATGGGGAGAACCGTTTCCTGTAACCGCCTGAATGATGAACTGGGCTATGTTTTCAAACACGAAGACGTATTTGAAGCATTAAAATTTTGTTAGGCATCAATGTTCGGATGATGACGTAAACTTTTATCACAAATTATAAAATAAAAAAACGGGAATTACCCGTTTTTTTTTTGCAAACAGAGGTGCCGCCAATTGGCGCAGCCTTTCCGAACTATTTCTTAATCACTAGTCTCGAAGTATAGGTATCACTTCCCTTTTCCCAGCGCACAAGGTAGATTCCCTGTTCGAGCACATCAAGATTTAACGCACGTGATTTATACTCTAAAGCGAGTTTTTCTGAAAATACCTCACGCCCCATCAAATCACTGATGGTAACACTACCGCCCGTCCATTTGCCGTCAAATTCTAAATTTACTGCCCCTGAAGACGGATTCGGAAATACAGAAGGAAATTTTTGTGCGATCGATTCATCTATGCCCGCCCCAGTTGACTCCACCACTTTTACATCATCAATATAATAAAGTCCATCTTCGTCCCCGGTTTCGCCGGCTGCACCAAAGAAGTCAATCGCAGCGAGTTGATTGTATCCCGCACCACCTGTTCCATCGTTGAGCGACCAAAGCCATTGCTGCACCATTTGCTCGTTTAGAAAGAGTTTTCCTTCGTTCTGATCAAGATCAACCGTAATACCGATTTTGATCCACATACCCTGAGGCAGGCTAACAGGCCCTCCGGGTGCGCCACCGGCAGTCCAAGTAGTAACTCCTGTATTCTGGGTGTAAATCTGGCAGGCCCATTCATAGTTAGATGAACTGCTGGACCAAAGGTGCATAGCATTGAAGTAGGCTCCCGCACCTGTTGGAATATACATCATCCATTGTACGTCGTACCTGCCCGAAGTGAAAGGGCCGAGAGGCAATACCAAGTCTGTGGTTTTCCCCTGTATTTTAGCACATTTTGTTCCACTGCTCGCCGGAATCGCATTTGAAACAACGGCATCTGCGCTGAGTGCCCCGGTCCAAGTATCCCACCATCCGCTTTGTGCAGCTACACCACCGCCGACAGTATAGGAATCAAATGTATCTTCAAATACAATTGTTTGCGCTTTCAGACAAGTAGAGGCAATTAAAGAAAAAAATAAAATGGGTAAAAATCGCTTCATAATCATGGTAGAATTAAAGTGAAAAAAATTAATAATAACGGCTCTAAGGTATGAAAACTTTAATGAACCGCAAGCATGGCACTTACACACTTAGTTCATCAATGAAATAAGCTTCTCGAACTCATCCTGTATTGATTCCCCCTTGTCTTTTGAATACCATAAATGAAGCTTTTCGTGGATATGTTCCTTTGTATTAACGGGATCGGCACTTTTTTTCAGTTCCTCCATCAGTTCAATCGCTCGTGCTGGGCGTGGACCCCATGAGAAGACTTCCTTTCCATTTGCATCGAGGCAGATCAGCCGCGGAATACTTCTGGTGCCATTAGTAAGAAATTCATCCATCAGTTCAGGGTTTTCATCCCTCAGCAGGATCACAAGGGGAATTCCTTTATTCAGCATTGCCATCTTATTCAGCTGCGGAAGTATTTGTGCCGAATCGCCACACCAACCCTCTGTAAGCACCATCCAGGTATAGCCCCCGGAAATACTGCTAATTTTTTCCTTAAGTCCGTTCCTCACTTCAAAATGCTTGTCCCATCGCTTCATCCTTACAATGTTCATTCTGGTGTAATCGAGTAGTTCAGGATTTTGTACGGGACCGGTAACAAGGCTGTTATTAAATAGCCTTTCCACCTCACTGCAAAAATCTATATATGAATAACCTCCATTATAATCGGAGGCGATCATTTCATTCAGAGCACTTTTTATTTCACTTGTATTCATGTCTTTTCTGATTTTTTTAAGAACAGTTGCCGGGTAATAATGTTTATTCCGCGAAGATAACAAGGCACAGATCATATTCGGCGGGGTGAAGACCTGTCTTTTTGCACGTTTCCCTCAAAAAGTGAAAATCGCATCGTTTACAGATCAGGAACGACAGCCAGAAATTCTATTGGCTGATTTGAATGATGGCTTTTTACAATTATGTCCCGCTATACAAAAACAGATGAAATACTTTCGCACTGCATGAAAATTTCGCTCAACCTCCGCAAAATGCGCACCTGCTTAGATGGGATGCTTGCCACTTATATTCTCCCCATCACCGATGTGCTCGAAATTACCGGGCAAGTGGCTCTGAACCCGCTGATCGGAGAAAAAATCATTATTTCATTTGAAAATGAAATTCATTGCGTGGCACCAGGTAAAAAAATAAAAAAAACATTCGGTGAAGGATTCAGCTATGAAGCCTGGCTTACCTCACCAATGGCCTGCCCCAGCATTGTGAATCCCGAACTCAGCAGGATTCACGAGGGTATTGCATTGAGAGACCGGGAATGGGAAGAGCAACACCATAACCAGCCACACTATGTTTACCTCTCCCGCACAGGCGATGTAAAAGTGGGGGTTACGCGCACCACCAATGTCCCTATGAGGTGGATTGACCAGGGAGCGGTGGAGGCAATCGTGGTGGCAGAAACACCCTACCGGCAACTGGCCGGGTTGATTGAAGTAGCGTTGAAAAACGACTTTCCTGATAAGACCAACTGGCAAAATATGCTGAAAAACATCTTCACGAATGCCTCCCCTCTGATAGTGATGAAAGACAAAGCCTTGAGCCTCTTGGCTGCTGATTACGGGGATTTTTTTCTCGACGACGATACAGTAACAAAAATCGAATACCCGGTAATTGCCTATCCTGAAAAAGTGAAATCGGTAAAACTCGACACCTGTCCGGTAATCAAGGGAAAGTTATCCGGTATCAAAGGTCAGTACCTCCTATTTGAAGATGGAAGAGTTTTCAATGTCCGTTCACATAGCGGATACAGGGTCAGTATTGAAGCCTAAGCAGGCAAAGGAAACCCCGCCTACCCTCAACCCATTGCCGCGAGCGGGTTTCAGAAAGGTCAACAAATCGTTATCTAGTCGAAGAAGCCATTACCTCGTTCAACTATTTCGCCCGTTGGAAGTTTTTAAAAAATGATTTTTCAAAAAAAAATCATCCAATTCTGTTATTTTTTCCAAATTAAGAATACATTTGGCATTGGCATCTCGGCTTTCAACATTTCTTTTCTGTAGTTTCATAGAAATGTTTGTTGGAGTTGATTTGTAAATTACAACCAACAAACGTTTTTTTTAACATGAACATTTTTGTTTCCGGGCTTAATTATAGCCTGACGAGCGAAGAGCTCAACGCATTATTTTCTCAGTACGGAGCAGTGACTTCCGCCAAGGTGGTTACTGACCGGGAAACCGGCCGCTCACGCGGTTTTGGTTTCGTTGAAATGGCAGGTGACGAGGAAGGCCGCAACGCGGTTTCTGCCCTCGATCAAACCGAAGTGAAAGGTCGCAAGATCAACGTCAAAGAAGCGGAAGATCGGCCTCAGCGCAGCAACGATCGCCCGCGTGGTAACTTCGGAGGAGGCCGCGACGGTGGTTTCAAACCCCGCTTTAACAGAGACAGCCGTTTCTGATTAAACCCATACAACGACTTTGAACACAAGGAGCCGCAATCTTGCGGCTCTTTTTATTTTCTGGCTGCCCACAAAAGTCCATAAATAATACTGGGCCTCATTTCTTTCATTGCAATAAGGTGTTAGTAAAGAAAAACGATTGAAATGCGAAATCTGTGTTCTATCGCTTTTTTGAATCAAAATAGACAAGTGGATTATAAGATACCGGCTAATGCACTACAGCACTCCTTTCAGCCAGAAACGTAAGACGATTAAACAAGATAAGGGCTTCTCAATTCTGAGCGAAAGGAACTTCCATTTTAAATTCAGGAATCCGCACATGAAATGTGTCCGGTTCGCCGACGCGCTGCATCGTATAGTAACCCTTCATGGTACCTCTCACAGATCGTAGATC
Source organism: Crocinitomicaceae bacterium (assembly GCA_020848015.1). GTDB lineage: Bacteria > Bacteroidota > Bacteroidia > Flavobacteriales_D > Sanyastnellaceae > JADLBA01. The sequence goes on from JADLBA010000004.1 coordinate 9,225, forward strand.
GCAGGCTGAATGATATGTAAAAAACTCACCCGGCATGATCACCGGTTTTTCTCCTACAACCCCCGCGCCTTCTACTTCTCGCGAATTTGCTGCCGAATCAAAAATATACCAGTGGCGCCTCATCAACTGAACAGGAAAATCATTAAGATTCGAGATAGTAATGTGGTAAGAAAAAATAAAACTATCTAACAGCGGACTGCTGATATAGGGTTCATAAACGGGAACCACACTAATTTTTACGCCTGCAGTAACTTCGGTTAACATCATTGCAAATATACACAATTGAGAGATAAATTTGTTTAAATATCGTAATTTTCGATCTATTCATTTACTGATTTACATAGTGCAAATAAATTTCCTGCTCAACAGTACTCCCAATTAGGTAATACCGACTGCTACTGCGTTTTCTGCGGAATTCACAGAGGTAATTTTTTGATATTCTGACGGAGCACAAAATAGAAGGATAGATTCAGGAAGATATTTTTTGTAGGTTTGCCTGCCTGCCGCCAAGCTGGTTATTCTGCTTTCGTGCATACAACAAGCGATAAAAAACTCATTGAGGTTTGTTATACTCCCGGTCAGTATCCGCTGTACGAGGGAAAATTCGATCTTGTGGTCGTGATTGATGTGCTGCGCGCTACAAGCGCTATCACAACTGCACTGCATTACGGAGTTGAAAAGATAATCCCTGTGGGTACTGTTGAAGAAGCACGTGCCTTCAAGGCTAAAGGTTATATCACTGCTGCAGAACGCGATGGTCAGGTGGTAGAAGGATTTGACTTTGGAAATTCGCCTTATGCCTTCATGGATGAAAAAATGAAAGGTAAGACGGTGGTTCTCACGACTACCAACGGGACGAGAGCCATTCAGCTTGCGGCATCTAAATGCACGGTGGTAATGGGCTGTCTGAACAACCTCGACTTCCTTTGCCAATGGCTCATCGAGCGCCACGAAAATACTTTGGTTCTGGCTTCCGGATGGAAAGACAAGGTAAACCTTGAAGACACTATTTGCGGTGGTGCCATTGCAAATACATTACTGGAAACCCGCCGCTTCCGCTCCAACGAAGACAGCACTGTTGCGGCGAAATTTATTTACAGATCTGCCCGCGAGCACCTTCTCAGTTTTCTCAGAGCCTCTTCCCACCGCCGCCGGCTCATTCAACTGAATATTCAGCAGGATGTAAAATATTGCCTCACGCTGAACACCGTACCCTGCATACCTGTCTTGAAAGACGGTGTGCTGGTGCGATTAGATTATCATCCCGTTAACACGGAATATGCAATAAAAACCCCTTTTTCGAGTCATTCAAATTAATCATCCTTTTTCCCGTGCAAAAATCTGCATTTTATACCCGATTCAGCCCTTTGCTTGCACTGTGCATTGCTTCCGCTTTCGTGCTTCTCTCCTCTTATTCGGATAAAAAAGATCTTCCGCCTCCTTCGTGTGCTACTACCGCTAACTGGGGTTTTTTCGGCCATAAAAAAATCAACGAAATGGCAGTATATACGCTGCCAGAGGAAATGTTCGGTTTTTACAAAGCCAACCTGAATTTTATTATCGAACATTCAGTAGATCCCGATAAAAGGCGCTATGGTGTGAAAGGTGAAGCAGAATGTCATTACATTGATATGGATTACTACTGTTTTGACACTGTAGGCTGCGATCCATTTAAAAATGTTCCTAAAAGATGGACCGATGCCGTTGCGCGTTTTGGCGAAGATTCACTTCGCGCTAATGGGATAGTCCCTTGGCATGTAAACCTGATGCTGGGCCGCCTTACAGAGGCAATGAAAAAGAACGACATGACACGCATACTCCGATTGTCCACTGAGCTTGGACATTATATTGCCGACTCACATGTTCCTTTGCATTCCACAAGTAACTACAACGGACAAATGACCGGTCAGCGCGGTATTCATGGCTTCTGGGAAAGTCGGCTTCCTGAAATTTTTGAACCTCAGTATGATTTTTTTGTCGGTAAGGCTCAATATATAGAAGCTCCGCTTGAATTTATATGGTCCAGAGTAAATGAAAGTTTTGCAGCAGTTGACACCGTTTTAAGTTTTGAAGCTCGCCTCAACAGCGAGTTCCCCCCTGATCAGAAATACTCATTTGAAGCTCGCGGCATTACTGAGATGAAGGTTTATTCAAAGGAGTACAGCAACTCCTACAACAATATGCTGAACAATCAGGTAGAGCGGCGAATGCGCAAAGCAGTACTGAGCGTTGGAAGTTTTTGGTACACTGCCTGGGTCAATGCGGGGCAGCCCGACCTCAATAAATTCATCAACGTAAAACCAGATATGTCAGAACTCGAGGAAATGCAGAAGGAAATTGATGCTGCCCCAGACCCTGCGCTCAAACCAAGGGAACACG
>JADLBA010000005.1 GCA_020848015.1 Crocinitomicaceae bacterium
ACCGTATTCAGAGGGTTTAGGTTGCGGTAAGGGTATAGACTGCGAGCCTCCTCTTCAAGACCGTCGCTGAACATATCATCTACCCTCCTGTTAATTCTATCATAAATAAATTTACGCTTTGCCGTGAGGCCAACCTTAATATAATCAAAAGGTCTTTCAGTTTTTGACTTTTTACGAAGAGACGAATATGTTTTCCCAGAGACCCTGCAAACTTCCAATGCTCTGATCACTCGGTGGGGGTTTTGAATATCTACTTCTTCGGCGTAATCAGGATCGCATTTTTTCAACTCTTGCTGGAGTACTTCTAAGCCGGAATGCTCCAGAAGTGCTATAAGTTCCTGTTTCACTGCAGTATCTGCCGGCAAATCATCAAGTCCATACAACAACGCATCAATGTATAGCCCGCTGCCGCCTGTACATAACAATAACTGATGAGAACAAAAAATATCTCTAATAACTTTCATTGCACTTCGCTCAAACTGACCGGCACTGAAATTATCATGTATAGAAATGTTGGCAATAAAATTATGCTTTACCTCATTCAATTCTTTTTCTGTGGGGCGAGCTACCCCAATATTCATTTCCTTGAAAAACTGGCGTGAATCAGCGGAAATGATCTCTGTATTGAAGTTCTTAGCGATTCGAATAGATAGCTCAGTTTTCCCAATACCTGTTGGACCAAGTATTACAACAAGTGTATTTTTTTTTTTCATGGAAGAGCAAATATGCAGCTCACTCCAGCAGTCCGCGGCCAACCTTCTTTACCTTACCTGCAGCCTGCAGCTTAGGGATTAGATGGTCGAGCAACCCATTGACAAACGTCGCACTCTTAGGTGTGCTGTAGTATTTTGAAAGCTCGATGTATTCGTTCATTGTCACTTTTACAGGGATAGACTCGAAGGTCGCCGCTTCTGCAAATGCCATTTTCAGCAAGATCATGTCCATTAATGCTATACGGTCTGTTTCCCAGTTAGGGGTGTTGTCCGAAATAAGTTTTTCATTGTCTGCCCCCATCGCGAGGGTTTTTCTGAAGAGCTGACGGCAGAATTCTTCTTCATCGTCTCCCTCCTTCCACAATGGAAGAAACGTAATGTCTTCTTCACCTTCCTTCACTGTTTTCAATGTTCTCAGTACCATACTACTCGCGAGGTCAAGGTCGTCATTCCAGAAAATCCCCTTGTCTTCAAGGTAATCGTGCATCGACTCGAAATTGACGAGATGTCTTCGAAAAAACCGAAGCAAGTATTCGCGATCGTGTTCAAAACCGCGTTCCTTACTCGCCATATATTCTTTATAATCTTCCGTTTCAGTGAGCATCTTGAACATTTGTTTTAGCAAGTCTTTGTTATCTCGCCACTGAAGATGAACCTCTTTTGATGCTGCCGCCAATTTTTTACTATTGGCTAAGGTTCTGAGTAATTCGTTGGTTACAAATTTTGCATTTGGATGAAGATCCTCGTGGGAAGGAAGGCGTTTGTTCATTCCCGCCTCAATCTTTTCAATAGCTAAAGATTGCATTTCAGCAAGTAATAGCAGCAATGAAACGTATAGATCACGAAAGCGATGAATGCTCTCAAATAGCATATTTTCATACACTTTTGCATCTGGAGAAACATCGCTATAGTAGGCAAAAAGGATTTGAAGAACCTTTATCCTGATGTGCCTTCTGTTCAGCATACTATGATCTTTTTCGAATTTTTTACTACTAATTAAATCTTGGATCTAATTTTCCCGACAGATCCGATTCGTTGTTCTGCAATCTGATTGGCAGCGAGATAAGTCGGTATATTTTCTTGTTTTGACCGCTGGAAAATTTCCAACGCCGTGGTATAAATTTTTTCGGTTTTGCTCATAGCCGCGCTTTTGCTAAAACCCATGAGTTCACCATAACAATTAATGATGCCTCCGGCATTCACGAGATAGTCTGGGGCATAGAGCATTCCCATTTCGAGTACCATCTTCCCATGTCTTTCTTCGTTCGCAAGTTGGTTGTTCGCTGCTCCGCAAATAATAGCACATTTCAGGTGGGAGAGATTTTCATCGTTAAGGGTAGCTCCCAAAGCACAAGGACTGTATATATCCATTGGCATATCATAGACCTCCACCGGGTCAACGGCTGTTACACCATAGGCATCAACCACTTTTTTAACTTTCTCAGCATAAATATCAGAAACAAAAACCTCTGCCTTTTCTTTTACGATAGAAGCAATGAGATTTTCTCCTACGCTACCCACCCCCTGAACGAGAATTTTTTTCCCAGTAAGCGAGTCCTGTCCACTCAACTCTTTCATACTTGCTTTCATGCCCATATAAACTCCGTAGGCAGTAACAACCGAAGGGTCTCCCAATCCTCCTAAATACTCTGGCAGACCAACCACGTGGTCGGTTTCCATTTTTACAAACTCCATATCACGGGTAGATATTCCAACGTCTTCGGCTGTGATGTACTTACCGTTCAGGCTGTTGACAAACTTCCCAAACCTGCGCATCAGTATCTCATTCTTATCTTTCCTTGAGTCACCAATGATTACAGCCTTCCCACCGCCGATATTGAGTCCGGCCAGAGAGTTTTTATAAGTCATTCCGCGTGAAAGCCTCAACACATCCGTAATTGCATCGGCTTCAGATACATACGTCCACATACGTGTACCACCAACAGCGGGACCGAGTGTAGTATTATGAATAGCAATAATAGCCTTAAGGCCCGTGGCATTATCCTGACAAAAAACGACCTGCTCATGGTCAAAGATGGACATCTTGCCTGTGATCGAAGCAGAAGTCGCATTTACTTCCACTCTTTCCTTTTCTTGAATCATATTAACTTAATTAGGCTTAACTCTGCTACCAGATCGGTACCTGATTTAGAGAAAGCGGGCAAATGTAAGTCTTTCGTATAAAGTGCAAAAAACAATGATGATTTTATAGCTGATACTTATTAAGAAAGTAGATTATTATTGAAGGATTTCATCTATGGCAAGGGCTAACCTTCTGTACTTTTCGGTAATAATATCACCGGCATCATGTGTACTCAACTCGACCTTGACATAGTTATATACATTGAACCAAGCAGGGTGATGATTCATTTTTTCTGCTATCAACGAAACCCTTACCATAAAAGTAAAAGCCTCCTGAAAATCTTTAAAACGAAATTCCCTGACCAGTTTATTGTCTGTTTCCCTCCACATGTATTAGAGATTTGCGTTCAAAGTTAAACGGATTCCTTAATATTATCTTATCCAATTGCTTTTTTTAGGTATGCATATAAAATTTGAATGACTCAATAGAAGTCCTATTGCAATTCATCAGGAAATACACATTTGAATTTCATACGCAAAGCCAATTGTATTATCCGGGGCAAAATAAAAGCCCCGGCTATGCCGGGGCCTTTAAAAATATATTAAAGGTAATCGGTGATTACCTGCTGATAATCAGGCGTCCCATTTGTCTGGTTTCACCATTCAGCATCTGATACATATATACTCCATTGGCAAGATTAGTAGCATCAAACCTCACTTTGTAATCCTTGCCTGCCTCTACACTCGTATTGATAACTGAAGTTACCAAATTTCCAGTCTGGTCAAGTATATTCAGTGTCAACCGGCCTGTTTCAACAGCAGTAAGTGCAAACGTAGTCTGGTGAGCTACTGGATTCGGGAATACATTCACTCCAGAGGTTAACCGTGCAGTCTCTGAAGAAACCAGCGGTGCCCATGGTCCTGCATTGCTACCATCTCCACCAATATTAATGGTCTGACAGTACTGGGTTACATTGCCTGAGCAGTCAACTGCTGTCCAGCAACGGGTGATGAAGTAATCGGCACAGCAATCCAACTCGAATGCAAAATCACCGGCACCGGCAGTGATGTCGCCGACCTGCTCTCCATCAACAAAGAATACTCCATTGTAGGTGAACCAGCCGCCGAAACCATCGTTCACTCCGTTGTAGTTGTTCGCTCCATCGCCCAACTGGTATCCGAAGTACTTGTTGCTCGGTGCATGGTTCAGTGTAAAGAATGAACCAGCATAAGCTCCAAATCCGGTCAGTGTCGAATTGTTGTTGTTCAGTATGTAGTACATCCACTGTTGGTGGTTAGCTGCTATACCGCCACAATCCGCCTTGAATCCGGTGATGAAACTCTGAGTACTCCAAGTTGCCCAATCCATTCCGTTGGTGAACTCTACATCTACATAGAATCCATTAGCAGGATTCGCTGCATTGTGCATAGTAGCAATCACGTGGATAGTGCCGTTAGGATACTGGATGAAC
>JADLBA010000006.1 GCA_020848015.1 Crocinitomicaceae bacterium
ATAGGTTCGCAACAGATTTACCGGGAGTCCCCTGTCCCTCCTTGTACGTAACGCTCGGTGCGGCAGAGGCTCCATCTGCTGAAGGAGTGGAATGATTGCAGGATAATAACAGACCAATTATTGGGGCAATCAACAAGCAGGCGAGATATTTCATTGTGAGTAAATTTGTCGTACGAAAGTATATAACATCTGTTTTACAGAGCTATTCTTACTAATAATTTTTCAAAATTTATGGATTCAATCTGATAATTCATTGCCCACTTGCGGCCTTGCCCCCAATTCCCAAAAAAACTTATTTGTGGCAACTGTTTCCCTTTGAATCGTTTCTTCGCTTTCCAATAAGGAAAATGGCTATACATTATTGAAGCAAAAGGGATTGAAATATTATAATATTAAGATACTATTTCCGCTGCTCGTATTTGTGTTGTACTGTCATTTGGCCATTACACAAATCACCCCTCCCGGATTGGGTGACACAAAAATGGCGGGATGGATTGCGACAGGAGTTAGGCAGGCGTTGGACACTTCGGGGTCAAAACATTCGGTAATCTATTTTGGAGCCGGTAGGATCAGCACTCCCTCTTCTTTCAATCCCTATAATAAACCTGCGATCATTATTCTTAATAAAGAGTTTTATAACCGGTTTCATAAACACTGGCAATACTCACTCGCCGTTAGCTATCGCAGACAAAATGAATACAGGAAAATTCCACCCTATGAAGAAGGCAATCCATCTGTAAAACAGGAATTTCGTGCTTATGGGCGGTTTTCGCACCTTTTCAGTGTATCAGATTTGAAAGTCGTGACAACAGCCCGGCAGGAATTCAGAAGATTCTATACAATGGATTTTAGCGACTGGAAAGAAAGCCGGCAACTTAGGTCTCGCGCAAGAGTACAGCTTTCTTATGAGGTGAATGGTGAGAAAAAGCACCGGTTGGTAAGCGCTGCGGAAGCTCTATTTGTTTCTTCAAAAAGAACCGATCCAACAGCCGAATGGAGCCGACTCCGGTATAATGAATGCCGGCTTTCTTTTTACTATTCGCATCGTCCGGAAGGATTGGGATTAACTTGTAACATCGGTTATATGTACAACCTCGTAGGGCAAAAAAGTAAGGCTATTGACGGGCACTATATAGGGTTTGATGTTATTTGGGAAAATCTGTTTTGGCAACCGAAACCTGCGTTATAAAGGTTCAATAGGAAATCAACCGGCAATTTCATCAAGTTCTTTTCCTGATTTTTCCCAGTCAATATACAATGTATCGAGTGTAGCTTTTGCGGCTGCATACTCTGCCAATTCCTTTTCCGCTTTTTTTGTGTCTGAATAATCCAGCGCAGCTACTACTTCATCCAATCGTTTTAGCTCTGCTTCGGCCACCTCAATATCTCTCTCAATTTTCTGCAACTGACTCTGCAACTTCTTTATTCGTTTTTCCTTTCCCTTCTGTTCTTCACGGGAAATTTCAACCGGAGTAACAACAGAGGGTTGTATCGTTTTTTTTTCTGCTTTCGGTGCTATCTTCTGCTGTTCAAAGGCCTTTATACTTTCTGCTTTTTTCTCTTTTAAGAAATCAAGCACATCGCCAGGCCATACGCGCATTCTGTCAGGCTTAATTTCATAAACAATACTTGTAAGTCCGTGCAGAAAATCCCGGTCGTGCGATACAACCAGCAGTGTTCCGTCGTAACGGCTAAGCGCATTTTTCAGCACCTCTTTAGACGCAAGATCCAGGTGATTGGTCGGTTCATCGAGTACTAAAAAATTATAGGGTTGTAGCAACAGCTTACAAAATGCGAGGCGCGCTTTTTCACCACCGCTCAGCACCTTTACTTTTTTATCCACATCATCGCCACTGAAGAGAAAAGATCCGAGAATTGACCGAACGTTTTTTCTTATGTCCCCCACCGCTTCATCGTCTATGGTTTCAAATACAGTTTTATTACCATCGAGTTCGTCGCTTTGATTTTGCGCGTAATACCCTACGTTCACACTGTATCCGGGTTTGAATTCTCCCTCATGGTTTTCTTCCTTCATGATCATGCGGATCAGTGTACTTTTTCCAACGCCGTTTTTTCCTACCAGTGCAATTTTTTCTCCGCGATTAATCATGATATCCACACCTTCAAACAGGCGGTTGTTTCCATAAGCTTTTCCAAGCCGGTGACCTTCGAGAATAACCTTGCCTGCATGAGGGGCAGGAGGAAAATTGATCCTGACCTTTGTACTGTCGAGATTATCCACCTCTATTTTGTCTAGCTTGTCTAACTTGCGAATGAGAGTTTGTGCAAAAGCCGCCTTGTCCTTTTTCGCACGGAATTTATCTATCAGTTTTTGTGTGTCTTCGATATACTTTGCCTGGTTCTTTGCCGCTTGTTCCTGGCGTTCAATTTCATCCTGCCGCTGTACGATGTATTTTGAATACGAGAATTTATAGTCGTATATCTTTCCTTTAGAAATCTCGATGGTGCGCTTTGTCACGTTATCGAGAAAAGTCCTGTCGTGAGAGATCAAAACGATTGCTCCTGCATAATCTACCAGAAAGTCTTCGAGCCATTCAATGCTTTCAATATCTAGGTGATTGGTTGGCTCGTCGAGCAGCAGGAGATCGGGATTTTGCAAAAGTATTTTACCGAGTTCAACACGCATTTTCCACCCTCCGCTGAACTCATTCATTTTCCTCGTCATATCAGACGACTGAAAACCAAGACCTTTCAGTACCTTCTCGATTTTCTCTTCCATATTGGCAGTTCCGAGCAATTCGAGCCGGTGGCTGATCTCACCCATCTCTTCCAATTTTTTTGAATAGTCGTCTGATGTGTAATCGGGGTGATCAGAAATGGCGGCAGTCAATTCATCGAGGCGAGTCTTGAGACGGGTAACTTCAGAAAAAGCAGAAGACGCTTCTTCATATACAGTAGCATTATCCTTGTGATGCATTTCCTGTGGCAAGTACCCCACAGTTGTTCCTTTGGCCAGTGCAATGCTTCCTTCATTGGGTCGCTGAATAGCGGCCAGTGTTTTAAGCAATGTAGATTTTCCGGCGCCGTTTTTTCCTACAAGACCAATCCGTTCGCGGGGGCCTATAAAAAAAGTGATCTTCGAAAACAGCTCTCTCGAACCAAAAAAAATACTCAAATTGCCGACTGTAACCATGTCAATTTTAACAGGCGGCAAAAATAGTCATAGAAAGCAGTAGTCAAGTACTATCATCCGCATAACAGCCGATACATTGAGATTCTTGTGTATATATTCGTTCAAACAGCACCGTACACCACATAAAGATGCAGCCACTCTTTAAGGAATTAAAATCGAAAGATGAAGATGAACTCCCGAAAGAAATTTTCTATATAACACCACATTTAGGTTGATTATCCGTAAGACAATTCTGGAGAGCAGGCAGGTCAATTCCGTACACAGCGTATATAAAGCCCGTAATCAGGGCCGAGTGATGCTCTCCAGATGTGAGTATTGCTACTCTCCAGACGTCTTACCCAAGTGCTGCCTGGCACTTCTTCTGTGGCGGTCCACCAATAGCTCCATGTACCAATTCCATAGGTAATATATGCCCCTGAAGGATAGCGTCGCCCTCCGGGCAACATAGTCATTCCGCTGGCATTGTTTCCATTCCACACTTCATTTTTCAGCTTTGTTCCTTCATTTGTTCCACGCCAATCAGTTGCATTAGCATCTGCTGCACTCATGCCGATAGCCATTTCCATTTCTTTCCACTCGTTGTCGGAAGGTAAGTGCCAACCAGAAGGGCAGGCGGTGAGGGCTGCAGGAAGATTGTATATTGTACCATAAGTAATGTAGTTAGCCTGAGTCTTTGCAGTAGCAACAGAGGTACCATTGTATGCATATACATAGAAATGAGGATTTGTTGTGCTGCCTGTATTAGACATATTGCTCACACTGGGCAGATACCTCAGATTTTCTTTCATCCAGCACTGACTACCTATCTCGATGGTAGTATAGGATGAATTATCACGACTGTCTGAGAATGTATCTCCAAAGCATACTGAAGCTGTAACTGCTATTTGTGCGAGGGGTCCGTATCCACAAGCGTTTCCCGCACTTACAGAGATATTTCCATTTTGTCCGGAGTTACCTGCAGTAATTTCTATTGTAGGCGAGTACTGTCCCGACTCGATGCTCCAGCCTTCCGGTACAGACCACAGATACGTTGTAGCGCCGGCAACCGGGTCAACGCTGAAAATGTGACCGGAAGAGCCGGCCAACAATGCATTGCTTCCTTGAATACCCGTTGGTTCCTGTGGCGGGCCTGGAAGACAGTTTCCGCAGACTTCAAACCAAGAGGTACCATTGAAGTAATTGATGCAATTTGTTTCCACATTGTATATCTGCAATCCAGGAGCAGGATCATTGATAAGGTCACGCTGTTCAGAAGTCAATCGGGGAGGAAGGAACCCCCTGTTATCAAAATTCACGTCGAGTGCTGATGACGGGTGTGGGTCGGCATTTGTAGTGCTGATCACAACCTGTGCAAATAGGTCATCAGAAAGAGCGCAAGAAGTTACAAAAATGGCATTAGCCAAAAGTCGCAATATGAAACAACGCTTATAGACAGAAGGTACGGTCAGATGCATTACTATTTGATAAGGTGACTAACTTAATTAAGTCTTGCAATATAAGACATAAGGCATTTAGCAGAAGGATTTTAGGCGATAAATTCCCGATTACTTCGCATTTGTACATTGGGAAATAAGGTTGTAAATCCGAGTCATATCCACGGTATATTAATAATGGGAAACTTAATCCACATTGATAACGTTACCCACGTTGGTAATGGTTCCCCGGTCAACAACGAAAAGCCGGATGTCAACCGGAACCCAAATACCCAATACCCATGAAAAATAATGGTGGGGTGGCAAGAAAATCCAACCCACTATTTCATGAAAAAAATTCAATGAATAATTCGATGGGAGAAATGACGTTATTCATTTAAAAATAAACGGGCTGTTCGAATTGAACAGCCCATTTACAAACCATGACCAACTAACTCACGCGGCTTTTACCAACTGTATTTCTGCATATAGTCTTACTTCGTCTGAAACAAGAACACCACCGGCTTCCAACGCGGCATTCCAGTTGAGGTTAAAATCTTTGCGGTTCAGTTTTCCGCTGAGGCTGAAGCCTGCTTTTTCATTTCCCCAAGGGTCTTTTCCGATACCGCCAAATTCCGCCTTCAACTTTACCGGATGGGATGTTCCGCGGATTGTAAGATTGCCGTTCAGCACATACTCCTCATCACTTTTTTTCTCTAAACCCGTTGAAACGAACTTCAACTCGGGATGATTTTCAGCATCGAAAAAATCAGCGCTTTTCAGGTGTTTGTCTCTCTGTTCGTCGCCGGTATTTACCGATCCTGCTTCAGCAGTAAATTCGATTTTTGCGGATGAAAAATTACCGCCTTCGGTTTCTGCTTTCACATTGAACTTTTCAAATGCACCACTGACATTAGTGATCATCAGATGCTTTACTTTGAACCCTATCTCACTATGCGAGGGATCCAGATTCCATTTTACAGTTGACATATATTTATTGTTTTAAGTATTGGTGCAAAGCTACAGTTATGACCAACGCCATTTCATTGAGGTAGATCAAGAGTTGAATACACGTCGGTAAGCAGTCCGTGCTTAGCTAAAGGCAACCAGGAATTTAAGAAAAAATAAACCTAAAATATGCTGTAACTTTAAAGCATTGAGTGCGTCACACCACTGGAAGATCTTTACTGATGACCGTAAGTGAGTATAATAACTGTGTTGATCTGTATTCAGATGGGCTCTATCGTTTTCTTCTAAAAAATGTGAAGGATACCGAGAAAGCCCGCGATTTGGTTCAGGAAACCTATACAAAGTTGTGGTCGAAGGTAGATGAGGTATCATTTGAAAAAGCGAAAAGTTACATTTTCACAGCGGGATACCATACAATGATTGACCAACTGAGAAGAGAGAGGAGATTCCAAGATTTCACGACAGAGGAGAGTAAGAGAAGTACTATTGATTTTTCAAGGCAGTACAGCGATCTCAGCGATATTCTAAACGAGGCACTCGATCGTTTACCTACCTCACAACGAAGTGTGCTCCTGTTGAGAGATTATGAAGGATATGGTTATGGAGAGATTGAGAAGATCACCGGACTTAGTGAAGCACAGGTGAAAGTTTATATATACAGAGCGCGATTAGCTATAAAAGAATACGTTGTGAAGATGGAAAATGTTGTTTAATTACGTGGAGCGATGAACTCGATTAACAGAGAAAATTATGAATCATTCTTCCTGGATTATATTGAGGGGAACCTTGATGCTTCGGTTGTTACTGATCTTCTTGTGTTTCTCGACCAGCATCCCGACCTCGCTATTGAGTTAAAGGAGCTAGGCTCTTCCAAAGACCTTCCCCTCAACGTATCATCATTTGAAAACCTCTCTCCTTCCGACAAAGAATCGCTTAAAAAACCTGATTTGCCCATAGAGCGGGAAGAGTTGAACCGTCTTCTTATCGGCAGAATGGAAAACGATCTCGACGTTAAAGAGCTTGGCAAACTCGAACAATGGAGAAAAATTTTTCCCGCTATTACTGCTGAAACAGCCTCTTTTGAAAAGGCACGGCTGAAAACAGGCGGAGAAGTCTTTAGAGAAAAAGAGGTACTGAAAGTTCCAGAAAAAATTGACAGTACTGATCCCCTGTATCTTCTGATTGCATTTTTGGAAGGAGACCTTTCTGCGTCAGCAGAGCAGGAGGTAAAACAACGGCTGGTATCAGATCCCTTTTTTGCTGACGACTATGCCCTGCTACAGAGCACCCGACTTCATCCCCCAAAAATAGTTTTTGAGAACAAAGATCTGCTACGTCAGCAAGTCCAATTAAAAATAATTTTCCCGCGGGTCTTTTTCCGATACACCGTTGCTGCGGCTGCTTCCGTTGTTCTTCTCATCTGGTTGATAACCGGCTCCACTTCGCACCCTGCTCATATTGCCTCGCGGATAACCGCAGATAGTTTTGATCTGGAAGTATTTCTAATATCTTTAGAAAAAAAGGCGATGGAGAACCTATCCACGCACAATAAATCCAATGTTATCGTTGGGTATGAAGTACGGATTCCGGAAAATAACCCGACAGATGCCATTGCGGAGAATATACAGGAGGTGCTACCGGTACCGGTTGTTCAGCGTATTGATTCACGTGGGGCTATATTGTTCTCTATGAGCGGAAGAGAGCCTGTTCCTTTAGCCGATATGAAGAAAATACACGAACAATCTTTTTTTCCGGCTACTTCTCAGACAATAACCGGTGAAAGCCTGACTTTGCTTGAATACGCGAAGAAGCAAGCAAAACAGAGAATTTGGGGCAATCCGGTATATCCAAAAGACAATTTTGCACTAGCGCTGGTACAGAAAAAATTCGATCAGCGTTTCGGAACAGAAGATGCAAAGTTAGAAATAGAGAGGGTTGTAAGGCCGGATAGTCGAGATATCCGCATCAGATTCGGAAAATTCCATTATTCACGCAGCAGGAATATTCGCCGATAAGTTTTCCTATTACGGTTTGGGAACAGGCAGGCAGTGCAGAAAAAGGGCCGTCTCAAAACTGAAACGGCCCGCAATGGGTTCAACTTAGGTGGCAGGACAATCAGTACGCAAAGGATGCGACTATGATGTCATTGTAACGAGTGCCAAAGGTATCGAGGCACCATGATTTCAACAGTAACCGCTCATCTCCTTTTAACCAACGAATGGCTTTTTCGAGTTCCTTACTGAAGAGCATCCTGTCGAAGCTCACTTTGGTGAGCACTTCTTTGCAAAACTCTAACATGGCTTCAATAATGGGTTTTCCTTGTAATTAACGAATTTAGTCATTTCTCGCCTTTTCATCCAATTTTTAACTTTATAGTTATTCACTATTTGCAGTTTACCGGAATTTACAGGTTAAACAACTAAGGGAAAAACTATCCATGAGACGGTTTATTGCGGGCTGTTTCAAAAAATCTCTTAAAAATATCTGGTTAAATTCTCAGGTCTGAGACCATGTCAGAACTGGGGTGAAAGTCTTATCTTTGCAGCCGTTAAATCTTGCAGTTTCTGCAAAGGTTTTCTGAAGTATAATATGCAATTGTACAGATGAAAAAACTTTACAATACGACTGACAAGAGGGTACTGAAGACGGCTTTGTTAGAAAGTCAACCGCAGCGTTTGACAGTTTCATTGTACCGGTATGCAAAGATTCGGAACCCTCTTTTTTTCCGCGACTACCTTTTTATACACTGGAGCGAGTTTGGGGTACTCGGCAGAACCTATATTGCTGAGGAAGGGATCAATGCCCAGATATCAATGCCTCTGTCGAATTTTGATGCGTTTCGCGAACACCTGTATTCAATTTCTTTTCTCGATAAGGTACGCCTAAACACTGCTGTTGAAGACGATGGAAGATCATTTTTTGCTTTGAAGATAAAAGTTCGGAAAAAGATCGTTGCTGACGGGATTGAAGATCCATCATTTGATCCATCGCAAACGGGGAAGCATCTCGGAGCCGAAGAGTTTAATACCCTGACGGATGATCCGGAAACGATTCTGATTGATATGCGCAACCATTATGAAAGTGAAGTAGGACATTTTGAAGGAGCTATTCTACCCGATGTTGATACATTCAGAGAAGAGATAGCAAAAGTGGAAGAGCTTGTTGAAGGGCAGCGGGACAAGAATATTGTGATGTATTGTACGGGAGGAATTCGCTGTGAAAAGGCTTCTGCATACCTACGCCACAAAGGTTTCCAAAATGTGCATCAATTGGAAGGGGGTATTATCAAATACGCTCACGACGTAAGAGAAAAAGGACTGCGCAATAAGTACCGTGGAGTCAATTTTGTATTCGACGAACGTCTCGCGGAAAGGATTTCGGATGATGTGATCGCCCACTGTCATCTATGTGGCACTCCCTACGATCATCACTCCAACTGTGCGAACGAAGGATGCCATATCCTCTTCATTCAATGCGATAATTGCCGCGTGAAATATGAAAACTGCTGTTCGGAAGTATGCCGGTCGGTCATCCATCTTCCTGAATCAGACCAAAGGCAACTCCGCAAGGGGAAGGAGGCTGTGCGCAATGTATTTCACAAAGGAAGAGGTGAAAAACTATTGTTCAAACCCAACCGTGAAAAAGTTTTATCGGGGCACCCAACTACAAGAGCGGATAATGGCGAAGTTTGAGAAAAAATTCTGATGATGAAAACTCTTTTATCCGCTATTATATTGCTCTTTTCTATCGCCATGTCTGCCCAAGAAAATTCTGGGGTAAAGCTCACACTTTCCTCGGAGGCAATCAAACTGGGTCAAGGGTTACAATTCACTGTTTCGCCGGCAGCACCACATCAGCTCGAAGTCGCGGTCTTCAGCGATACTCAGGTCGTATTTTTCAACAGGACATTGCTTTCTTCAGACAATGTATTTGACGTTCCGGCAAAAGATCTTCATCCGGGGAAATATTATGTGTTGGTCACCGCAGAAGGGATTCATGAGCAACAAACCTTCTGGGTAAAGGAGTGATGCTACTTTCCTGAATTCATGATCTCCTCAATGTGTTCAGCCTCTACCGGAAAATCTGAAAACAGATCACTATTTTCATCTGATCCGATTACGATGTTGTTTTCGATTCTTATTCCAAGGTTTTCTTCACGGATATAAATTCCTGGCTCAACGGTGAAAACATTTCCCTCCTGAACGGGGGTTGTCCAGTTGCCAACATCGTGTACGTCGAGGCCGAGGAAATGCGATGTGCCGTGCATGAAATACTTTTTATATGCAGGCCATTCAGGATTTTGTTTTGCTACATCATCACTGCTGATCAGGCCAAGAATCATTAACTCTCTTGTCATTATCTCTCCGACTTGTTTATGGTACTCGTGTAGAAATATACCTGGGCGAAGCAGTTCTTTAGCTTCGATCATCACTTTCAGCACAGCATTGTAAACTTGTTTCTGTCTCTGAGTAAAACGTCCATTGACAGGAGCACAGCGAGTCATATCAGCATTGTAGTTACCGTACTCTGCTCCTACATCCATCAAAACCATATCACCATCTTTGCAGGGCTTATCATTTTCAATATAATGAAGTACACAAGCATTGAATCCCGATGCAATTATCGGGGTATATGCAAATCCACGTGATCCTCTGCGTAGAAACTCGTGCATATATTCTGCTTCGATCTCATATTCCATCACCCCAGGGCGAATAAACCGGAGTACGCGCTCAAATCCGGTCTTTGTAATATTGATGGCGCGTTGCAGTTGCTCTACCTCCTCTTTGTCTTTTACCGCTCTAATCCGGTGCATAAAAGGAGCCGAACGTTCGATCGGGAAGTGAGGGTATTTATTTCGGAACCATTTTGAAAATCTCATTTCTCTTGTTTCAGTTTCGCTTCCAGCCCTTGTATGTTCATTGGAATTGAGGTAAACATATTTTGCTTCGCTCAATAGGGTGTTGAGTACCCTTTCGAACTCGCTTAGCCAGCAAATATTTTTTATTCCTGTAAGTTCACGTGCTTCATCCTTTGATAGCTTGGCTCCTTCCCAGATAGCGATATGCTCATTTGTCTCTTTCAGAAAAAGTATTTCCTTTTGGTGAGGGTGAAATGAATCAGGAAAAAGTACAAGAATACTTTCTTCCTGATCCACACCGCTGAGATAAAAAATATCGGTTGCCTGCTTAAAGGGCATACTACCATCAGCACTAGTGGGGTAAATATCATTGCTGCAAAAAACAGCAAGGCCACCGGGCAGCATATTTGAGCAGAACCTTTTGCGATTGGCCGAATAATGAGATGCGGAAAGCGGGGTATAGCGCATAATAGAAAAATAATTCGTTGAAAATCGGGAATGTTACATCAATACCTTACAAACAGGAAAGCAATACATAGGTTCTCTGGCACAGTCATCAGTTGATTTCGATCATTTGCCATTTCAGCACTTCATCTTCTTGGATAATGCGGCTTGCCTTTTTGCCGAGCACCTGATCAATATCGCGTGGGGAAATACCGCTGGCGGGGCGTTTCCAAGTAAGATCGCTGAACTCAATTACTTTCCCGTGAGGAATATTTTTCGCTGCCACAAGGCTTCGTCGTGCGTTTGCACGTGCGGGAGCCTCACTGGCGAGGGCTGTCATTTCAAAAGTACCGAGCAAACCGAAGGTTCTGTCCATTCTTTTCCAAAAATGCTTCAGGTCTTCCATGTCCATTGCATGATAATGATCGTTGCCCGGGAGGGTTTTATCGTGGGTGAAGTGTTTTTCAATGACGGCTGCTCCCAGCAGGGTAGCCACTTCCAGGGTATGCATATCTTTTGGCAGCGTATGATCACTATATCCTGGAACGGCATCGGGAAAAAGGCGGATCATATCCCTGATCATTCCGAGATTCGCGTTTTCATCTAAGGTCGGATAATTGAGGACACAGTGCATGAGGCAAAGTGAATTGCCAAACTGTGCGATCGTTTCTACTGCCTGCATCACTTCCCATTTAAAGGCAGCACCGGTAGAGAGAATGACCGGCTTTCCGAATCGGCACATATATTCGATGAAAGGGAGGTTGGTGAGATCACTGCTCGAAATTTTAAAAACCGGCATCAATTCATTCAAGAAATTAGCACTTTCCACATCGAATGGTGTACTCATGAACTCAATACCTGCGGATTCGCAATGGAGTGCAAGTTGTTCATATTCTCCCTTCCAGAATTTATCATATTTTTTAAAAAGTTCAAACTGGCTTCTGGTGGGTTCTTTTGTTATATCCCAATAATAGGGACTGTCTTTACTGGCGATTGTTTCGGCCTTGTAGGTCTGGAATTTGATGGCCTGCGCACCACCTTCAGCGGCCTCATCAATCAGGCGTTTAGCCAATTCCATTGAACCTTCGTGATTTACCCCGGCTTCGGCGATGATATAGGGTCGGGTTAATACACGTGAATTGTAATTACTGAGAAAGTCAACGAGTTTCATGGTCGAAAAATACGCAGTGCGGAGGAGATTCCGCTAAAGAGTGTCGAGAAATTCGGCGGATAGTGTAACTGCTTTCACTCTTCGGCATCTTCGCAGCGGCAAGGCGGGGAGAAAATGATTTTCGTTTTTGGCAATCCGTTGCGAATGCGCTCCTGCGTATTATGACTCATCTGGTTATGGAGGAGATCCAAGACCTCCAGATGTTTAAGATCAGCAAGGGATGCTGGATATACATCTATCGGATTGTCCCAAAGAACAAGAATTTTCAATTTTGAAAGTTGACCGATATTTCGAGGGATTGCAGATATATAATTATTTCCAAAATCGAGTCTTATCAGACTGGTGAGTTTCGTAATATCTGCGGGCAAGGTATCTATCCGGTTATAAGAGGCAGAAAAAATCTGCAGGTATTTTAGGGAGCTGATTTCTCCCGGAATTTTTACAAGTTTATTTTTATCTATGTGTAATTCATTCAGATTTTTAAACTGAAGGATTTCGGTGGGGAATTCTTCTAATTTTTTTTTGCTCAAATCAAGGCGGTAAACAGAGTCGGGATGCGCCAATGCCGTTTCGATATTTCTAAACATACGCATTGTATCAAGCCTTTCGGGGGCGATCAGTTGTGCCGTTGCATTTTTTATACACAACAGTGCCATCAGAGCCAAAAAAGGAAAAATATATTTCATACGTATTTCCTGGCTGAAACGATGTCTTCAGCAATTTGTTTTTTCAGGTCATCAATCGAGCCAAACTTCTGCTCATCGCGTATCCACTCTACGAACTCAACAGAAAGATTCTCACCGTAGATATTCTGATCGAACTCCAACAGGAAGACCTCAATTTGTTCTGAAGCGTTGCTATGTATAGTAGGGCGCACTCCAATATTCAGTACTCCCTGCAGTACACGGTCGTTCAAATTTACATTTACGGCGTAAACACCACGCCCCGGAATCAGCTTGTATGGGTAATCAACTCTAATATTAGCCGTAGGAAAACCGATAGTCGCTCCACGCCCGTCGCCATGTACGACGGTGCCTGTAACACGATAGTTATACCCAAGTAGTCTGGAGGCCTTGTTCACATTTCCTGTGTTAAGAGCATCTCTTATTTTGGTAGAACTGACACGTATGGCATCAATATCTCTTGCGGGAATTTCTTCCACCGCAAATCCAAAAATTTCCGACATTTCCTTCAAGACTTCAAAGTCGCCTTCACGGTTTCGTCCGAACCGATGGTCATAACCGACAACCACTGTTTTTGCATGAATACCATTAACCAGCAGGTCGCGCACGTAATCAAACGCAGACATACGTGAAAAATCTTCTGAGAAGGGATAGACCACGAGATGTTGAATCCCTGCCATTTCCAGAAGGCGGGCTTTTTCATGTGGGCTATTCAGAAGCTTAAGATCATGGTCATCTGGGTGCAAGACCATTCTCGGATGTGGATAGAAAGTGAGCAATACTGTTTCTCCATTGCTACGGGAAGCCACTTCCTTCAGCCGGGTGATAATAGCCTGGTGGCCGAGATGAACACCATCAAATGTACCGATGGTCAACACCGGGTGTACAATGCCATTGAGAGAAGAAAAATCTGTATGGATTCTCACTGAGTGGTTAAAATCTGGGCAAATGTACTTATCTAAAGAGGAAACAGGGTTAGGGCCGGGGACACGGGGAGAATAGATATTTTTCAAAGGTGGCAAGTGTTGAGGAGGAATCCGTGATCAGACCACCGCCACTGCTCCGGCATTAATCCATCCTTCACTCCCGTTTGAAATGCGTATCTTCATCCATCCATCGTATTCGTCAAGGATATCAAGGCCAGCACCTTCATGAAGCATTAACAGATCAGTATTGTTTTCGCCTGGAGCGCTTTTTACATAAATGCTTGCCGGCAGCACTACTCCGCGCCGATCGGTGAAATTCAACCGATAGCTCTTCGATGACATCCACCAGCAAAAAAGTCCTAATACGAGGAAAGCGAAAGAGAGTATCAAGCCTCCTTTCCTTCGTACAACGGAAGTTGATAGCAAGAAAACGCCGAGCCATCCAAACGTTATCCAGACACATAAAAGTAACAATGCACTCCAACCATCAACAGAGAAAAATCCGTTAAGGCGGTTCGCCCATCGTTTGTAAAAAGGCAGAGGCAGAGCTTCAATATTATCAACTGTTTTCAACTGAGAGAGTCTCAAATTGAATGCGATATCTTCATCTCCGGGAGCTAATTTTCGGGCACGTTCGAAGTTGAGTATTGCCAATGCCAACTTATCATTTTTAAAATAACAATTTCCCAGATTGTAATAAACCTCCGGCAGACGGTATTCCTGCTCTATTAATTTTTCGAATAATCCGGCAGCTTCTGCATAGTGTTGCTGCTGAAACAATTCATTCCCATGATTGAATAATGAATCCGGGGAGTTTGCATAAGCAGTGAAAATGTTCAGCAAAAACGCTACAAGAATGAATAGTCGTCCTATCAATGAGTGCTTGGGATTCATACTATCTCCTCCTCCAGTAAGCTGATAATTTCAATTCCAATTTTATAAATATCTTCATTTGGGAGCGCCTTGCTTTTGGCAAACCTAGCTATCTCACAAGCATCAATAGCTTGCAAAAGTTGTTCAGTTGTGTGGCTTTTTACATTCTTAACAGCGAGTATTGCCGCGACATTTTCTTTAGAAAGGTCAGCAACCGGAATCTGGAGTTTATCACTGACAAAACCCCAGAGAGTGCGGAACATTTCGTCGAGGAATTCCTCTGACTTACCGGCGGCTAAAAATTTCTTTGCTGCGGAGAGTCTTTTCATGGCAACTTTATTCGCTTTTCGGCTTTTCATCAGCGAAACATTTTGCCGCAGTTCCTCCGTTTTTTTCCTTGAAACAAGCAGAAGGAACAGAAGAGCCGGTGGTAATAATACCAAGGTATAAAACGTAGCCGACCTATAAAATAATCCTTTAGAGACAACAAATGATGGTGTGTTTACTTTATTGAATCGTATGTCTTTTCCGAGCATCTGCAGATCACTTTTTGTATAACCTGATACTGTAGAAGAGTTATTTTCATCCCCTTTAGCAACCGAAAGGACAGTCTCAAATCCCGGAATTGTTACGTAGTTTTTTGTTGACGGATTAAAAAAAGTAAAGTCACCCACATTTATTTTATACTCACCCATAGTTCGGGGAATCATCAGGTATTCGAAGGTTTTGTTGCCATTCACACCGGCAGAAGAAGCCGATGCATTGGTCAGTATTTTGGGGTCATATCTTTCAAAGTCAGGCGGGCATTTGATAGAGGGAGCATCGAGCAGTTTGATATTTCCTTTTCCGGAAATTTCAATTTTTAGATTTACAGCATCATGTGCGCGAACTTCCTTTTTATCAAAGTCAGCTTTGAGCGAGAAGTTGCCCACAGCCCCATTGAATGAAGCGGGGGCACCTTCGGGCAACTCCTTCACCGTAATGCTCAATGGCTGGCTGCCAATCTGTAAAGAAATATCCTGCGCCGACTGGCCAAAAAACGGATCATTAAAAAATGCATCGAAGGGGTTCCGGCTTCGCTGTTGCTGCTTCACCGGTACACGAGCAACCACTTCTCCCTTCATGGCATCAACAGTTAAAATACCGCTGCGCTGTGGAAACAGAATAGTCTTTTTTATATCGGCAACATTGTATATCACGCCGTTTACATTTTCTCGTTGGAATTGTGGCTGCTGTGGCAACTCAATATCCTGGCTGTAAAATCCATCAAGAGACGGCATTTTATTAACTGAATAGTTGACCAAATTAACGGAAGTGTAGAGCCTGTAGGTAACTTCGACACCTTCACCCCTGTATATACTTGTCTTATCCGCTATGGCCTTCAAAAAAACTTTTTTATCTAATGAGGCCTGTGTGTCATTACCTTCATGTGAAGCATTTTGTTGTGCGCCCGCTTTGGCTTTAGAGACAATAACTGTCAGACTATTCGACTGAATTTTTTTTCCATTAACTTCAATAGAAGCCGGACCAATTTTAAAACTCCCTTCCTTCAAGGCCAATAATACATAGGAGTACGATATAGATTGTGACATATTCCCGTTGATGATCTGCATCTGGGTAGATTGGTTTGGGCCAGAGAGAATATTGAAATCAGGGAACGATGGTGCCAAAAAATTCTTACCGCTACCCTGTAGTTCGAATGTAATTCTAAATTGTTCGTTTACAGAAACAGAGGAGTTAGAAAGTGAGGCAGTAAACCCGGCATCCTGAGCACGCGATGACAGGCTAAACCACACCGTTAGGGCAACCATCATCAAAAGCAGACGGCTGTATTCATGAATAATTATTCTACCTTTTCTCATTGCACTACCACTTAATGCCCAGATCCCAGATAAATTTATATTTTTTATTCACCGCTTACCATTTTTTACTGATCTGAACTCTGACCGTATCTTTTCTGACAGGATTTTTTTTCCTGTTTTTTTCGTCGTTATCCAGCGCTTGCAAAATTTTTTCTGCATCGTGAGGTGATATTTTCTCACCAGTATTTGATTCATTTTTCTGACTGCTATCCTCTTTCTTTTGCTGTGGCTGATTATTTTCTTTTCCCTGTTGATCCTTCGGTTGACCGTCCTGCTGGTCTTTCTGTTGATCCTTCTGTTGATCTTTCTGTTGATCTTTCTGCTTCTGATCGTTTTTTTCTCCTCCCTGCTCCTTTTTCAACATTGCCTGTGCATAGGCAAGGTTATAGCGGGTGTCTTCATCGGAAGGAGCCAGTTTGAGTGCATTTTTATAGGCGGCAATAGCCTCTTCATATTTTTTCATTTCCAAATAAGCATTTCCCGTATTATGAAAAACCGCAGCCTGATCGCCTTTGCTGAGGTTTTTGTCTGATGTCAGCGAAGAAAATTTTTCAATTGCTTCCTCATATTTTTGCTGTTGATAATATGTATCTCCGAGATTAAACTGTGCTTGTGCAGATGGGTTTCCGTTATTCATTGACTTCTTATACTTCACTTCTGCATCTGCATATTTTTTTTCTTTATACAACTGGTGGCCCTCTCTCACCAGTGCTCTGTCCGACTGTGCCGATAACCCGAGGTTCAGAAGGAAAACAAAAGCCGTTGTAAGGAAAAGAAGTATTTTTTTCATCTCTCGACAATAATTGCATTCAGTTTTTTCATCCATTTCGATACGCGGTTACTAATAATCCACTCAACCAGTAAAAATAACCATCCGGCAGCGATAAAATACTGAAACCGGTCTTCATAATCGGTAAACTGTTTTGCCCCGAAAGTTTTCTTATCCATTTTTTCAATTTCTTTCAGAATGGTCTGCAGACCATCATCTGCATTGGAGCCACGTACAAAGATACCATTCCCTTCTGATGCAATATTTTCGAGCAGGGCTTGATTGAGTTTAGTAACCACAACATTTCCGTTTTCATCTTTCATGAAGTTACTTTTTGTTCCTCCTGGCACAGGAATCGGGCTACCCTCAACTGATCCCATTCCTATGGTATGAATCACAATTCCCTCTTCGGCAGCTTTTTTTGCTTCTCCGGCGGCATCATCTTCATGATTCTCACCATCTGTAATGATTACAAGAGCTTTGTGTTTGTTGTCATCACCAACAAATGATTGCATAGAAAGGTCAATAGCAGCGCCAATAGCCGTTCCCTGTGTGGGGACGAGACTATTATCAACTGATGATAGAAATAATTTAGCTGCTGCAAAATCTGTTGTAACCGGAAGTTGTACGTATGCTTTTCCTGCAAAAACAATAAGCCCGATACGGTCATCTTTGAGTTGATCAATGAACCGTGAGATAGCCATTTTTGATCTTTCAAGCCGGTTAGGCCGGATATCTTCAGCAAGCATTGAGTTGGAAACATCGAGAGCTATGATCACATCCACTCCTTCCCGTTTTGCTTCTTCGAGGCGCGTTCCGATCTGAGGGTTGGCAAGACCGATAACGAGAGATGCAAAAGCTAGGCAGAAAAGAATCAGCTTCAGTACAGGTTTTGATGCAGAGGTATCTGCTGATAATTGCTTGAGCAATTCTGTATTCCCCAATTTCTTCCAACTTCTTTTTTTAGTCAGTACCATGACCAGAAAAATACCCCAGACCACCGGAATAAAAGCCAGCGCCCAAAGGTACTCCTCATGTGCGAAACGAAACAGGTTCATGGCAGTGTCTTCAGCAAGGTGTATTGAATAATGCGTTCCAAAGAGAGTAGTCCAAGTGCCAGAATAATTAATGGATAAAACTCCTCTGACTTGTGGTGGAATTCGGTTACCTCTACCCTGGTTTTTTCCAATTGATCAATTTCACTGTAAATTTTTTCCAATTCAGATGTTTTTGTAGCGCGGAAATACCTGCCACCCGTATTTTGAGAAATATTTTTCAATGTCTCTTCATCAATATCCACCGGTACATTCTGGTATTGAATCCCAAAAGGAGTCTGAAAAGGATAGGGTGCCATTCCTTGGGTTCCCACACCAATAGTATAGACACGCACTCCAAAAGTTTTTGCAATATCTCCTGCGGTGCTGGGCGCTATCTCACCTACGTTGTTAACTCCATCGGTCAGCAGTATCACTACCTTGCTCTTTGCTTTGCTGTCTTTGACCCTGCTCACGGCGGTAGCCAGGCCCTCACCGATGGCAGTTCCGTCGGCGAGCATACCGCTTTGTATGCCCTCCAGCAGGTTTTTCAAAACAGCATGATCGGAAGTGATCGGGCATTGTGTAAAACTCTCCCCCGCAAAAATGACCATTCCGATACGATCGTTGGGGCGATTATCAATGAATTCAGCGGCTACTTTTTTGGCTGCTACGAGTCGGTTTGGCTTCAGGTCCTCGGCTAACATTGAAGTGGAAATGTCGAGAGCCATCAGAATATCAATTCCTTCCGTAGTAACATTCTGACCACCTGAACTGGATTGCGGGCGAGCAAGTGCGACAATGATCGCTGCGGAGGCTATCCAAGTCAATACGAAAGGAAGATGCGTTAAACGTTGTCGCAACGTTGGTGAATAACCGGAAAAATTTTCGAGCGAAGAAAACCGGAGGTGAGTAAGTCTTTTTCGCAGAAAAAAAATATATCCAATGGCCATCAGCGGAAGTACAGCAAGCAGCCAGAAAAATTCTTTGTTTGCAAATGTGATTCCCTCCATCATGGCATCTCCTCCCGTTCCTTTTCATCCTTGGCAGACGAAGTATCAACGATCTGCTTTGTCATATTCACAAAATCTTTCGCATACTTCATGGAAAGTTCATGTTCCGTACCGAGAGGAACAGCCTTTGCAAACTTTACAGTATCTGCCAGCAAAAGAATATACTCCAGTTTTTCAATAGCTTCAACAGACAATCTCTTTCCGCTGAAATGATGAAGCGTTTCATCGGAAGTAAGTTCCATAGCCGGTACAGAAAATCTTTTTTCTATATATGTCCTAATAATGTCAGATACCTCGATTTGGTATTCTTTATATCGTCCCTTTTGCCATAATTCCTTTTGCTGCAACGCTTCTAATTCTTCCATCGAAGATTCATGGGCCGGGCGGCTGGCAGTCTGCATAATTTCAGCCGGTTTTTTTCTGGTTTTGAGCCACCACAGAAATAAAGCAAGAAGGAGTAGGCAAACAGATATTGCCACGATGTAGTGAAGTATTTCTCCCCAATGAAAGGGCATTTCCATTGGCCCTTTGATATTTTTGATCACCTGGGTAGTATCTACTGCTACGCTTTCAACTTTTATCGTGAGCAATTCTGTATAAATACTATCGG
This sequence comes from Crocinitomicaceae bacterium, assembly GCA_020848015.1. Taxonomy (GTDB): domain Bacteria; phylum Bacteroidota; class Bacteroidia; order Flavobacteriales_D; family Sanyastnellaceae; genus JADLBA01. The sequence goes on from JADLBA010000006.1 coordinate 19,779, forward strand.
TTAATGCTGTGTCATTTTGCCGGTAGTAATATTTAAAAGGTCCAAGCCC
>JADLBA010000007.1 GCA_020848015.1 Crocinitomicaceae bacterium
GCTTTTTTCGGAGCTTGAAATATTAATTTCATCAACTATTCCCGTCAATCAATAAGGTGCTAAGGTACGTTCTTACGCTCTGATTCTGTAAGAGAAAGCTGCAATGTTCTCCAATACATTTAGAAGCTATTCAAAAATCCAATTGACCTGATCCCAAGCAAGCTCTGCAATAAAATTGACTATTTGCAGACATTGCAGGAAGCCCTGTCATGTGCAACGCCAAAATGGAGAACTGCAGGTTTTGCCGGTTTAACTTTTTCATCATAGACTTTCCGCTGTTCCTCTGTCAACAGCAAGCGAAGCTCCAGTTCGCGCATATCATACACGTCTTTTTTCTTTTGTTGAATCACAGCAACCTGAGTCGCCAGCATCTTTTCGTCTGTTGAGTTTTTCTGTAGGTTGTTTACTTCAGCCTGATAAGCGGCTATCGAGCGCTGTTTTTCATTATAAAGACTATCAACTCTAAAATACTGCAGGTCGGAGAGCTTACATTCAATTCGGATATAATCCAGCGTACGCTGATCATTCGACTGCAATTGTGCCTTTGCAAAGAGGCTACAGAAAAATATGAGGCCGGTGAAGTAGCGCATTATGACCAAAGATAATATCAATTGAAATCTCGGACAATAGATATTCGCGAAAAGAAAATGTTTATACATTTGCCCTGCTTATGGTTTCATTTTCAACATTAGTTGAAAGAGAATTAAAACGGGAATCGCGTGAAAATCGCGGACTGTACCCGCAGCTGTAAGTCCTGCCCTCACAAGGGACATTCTTTTGCGCCGTCTATTGCCACTGCTCCAAGCGGGAAGGTATGCGAAAGAGAAGGACAAAGTCAGAAAACCTGCCATTAGCAACCACCATACAGCTCGTCCGGGAAAAGGCAGGCAGGAATGAAAAAAACAGTTTTAATACTTAGCATTTTATATTTTTTCTGTGCAATGAATGCACAGGACAGCCTTCGCGCTGTAACATTTGAAAATCCGGTAGAGATAATTTCTTTCCGCAATCGTTATCAGCAGCTAAGTGCTCCCGATAGTCTTCAGCGAATCAGACATATTGCGTCAGATCTGGGAAGAACCTTAGAAGCGAGCGGCATAGCCAATGTCATTAATTATGGCTCTGCGGGAGCTGCCTCATTGCTGCGCATCCGCGGCACTGCACCCGACCATAGCACGGTCACTTGGGGCAGCCTACCACTTAACTCTGTCACTTTGGGAATGGCCGATTGTTCGTTGCTTCCCTCCTTTTTCTTTGACGGAATGGAAGTGGGAAAAAACAGTTCCGGCTCCTCTCCTTCCATCTCAGCAATCAGCCAAGGCATAAGCCTCATTAGTCAAAAGCCCACTGCTGAGCAGAAAAAAATTCTGCTTATCCAGGAAAGCAATTCAATGAACAACCATTTTACCGCTGCAGAAATAAATGGAGGTAGCAACAGGTGGGCGGCGAGGTCGCGTATTTTCTATTCGACTTTCGACAACCGTTTTTCTTACACAGATAATTATCAGATCGGACATCCCCTATTACACCAGAAAAACAATGATGGCACCGGAATGGGATGGATGCAACAATTATTTTACCGTGGAAAAAAGACTACTACCTCACTAAACGGATGGGCGGTAAAGCGCATGATAGAACTCCCGAACATCATGGGCTCTGTTTTTCCTTCTTACCAAAAGCAGGGCGACAATCAGCAGAGAGTCCAACTCATCAATGAATGGAACTCTGGAGGAGAAAATTCAACTTCTTCCAACCATTTTTTATTATGGCGAAATTCTTTCTCATGGCTTCGCGACGAACAGTATTATTTGCAGGCATCTGCTGAGGGCCAGACTCCCAATATTCAATCCTCTGTTCAATCGAATCAAGGCATAATTATTTCTGAATTTTCTGCAAGAAATTCAACGCAGGGTATTGTTGCCTCTCTTCAGGCAGTCGCAGTAGAGGCAATCTACGATCACCGCCGCATCAGACAACAATTTTTTCCCATTGGTTCTCTTAAAATTTGGAAAAAAACAGGGCCTGTGCAATCATCCATCAGCAGCCGGTATGAGCAAAGGGGTGGACTTTTAAATACGCCGGCAATCATTCTTGCCGAAGATTTTTCTATCCAGAAATCCAACCGACAAGAAATATATCTTCACATCGAAGCTTCAAGAAAATTCCGGATACCGGATTTCAACGAGTTGTATTGGGAACCTGGAGGAAACCCTCTTCTGAAACCAGAAAAAAGCCTCGGTGTCAGTGGACATCTGCAACAGCAATTGCTTGACAAAAACTCACGGGAAAAATTAATTCTGGCGATTGAATCATGGTATTACTCCATTCATCAGTGGATACAATGGCTGCCAGGTGCGAACGGAATCTGGTCGCCGGTCAATTACAAACAAGTACGCACAAAAGGGATAGAGGGATCATTCCGATTTTTTCATTATCTCGGAAATACGACTGTTGTAGCACAGGGAAGATACCAGTGGGTGGAGGCGATAGGAAATAATCAGAAGGAATGGACCGACTCGACCAGCTTTATGATGGTTTACCAGCCACGCCAAAAATGGTATGCCGGTTTTGATATTATCCACCGCAGGTGGACATTCAGTGTCAGTTATCGCTATACCGGTCTCCGCTATACTGGAGAAAATAACTCATTCCGATTTGCATTGCCCGGCTATTCCATTGTGGATGTGTCGGCAGGGATTAATACAACGGTTTTCAAACTCCCCTTGCATTGGAGAATTAGCGCCGACAACCTGCTCAATCAATCTTACGAAAGTGTTCGCAGTTATGCTATGCCAGGCCGTGTACTTTCTATTTCATTATCAATATTATTTCAAAAACCACATAAACCATGAAAATCAATTATTATCTGATCGCAGGTCTGCTGTTGTTTCTAAACGCATGCAAAAAAGATGAGTCCACGCCAACTCCCTCACCCGTTGGCGGTTATTTGTCGGGCATCTATGTTGCCAACGAAGGAAATTTTTTAAGCAACAATGCATCAGTTACTTTTATTTCAGATAATGGTACCGTTATGGAAGATCCCTACTTTGATGTCAATGGAGTTTCTCTTGGAGATGTTTTATTGCAATTTCTCCCACTCGATGGAAAAGGATATGCGGTAGTAAACAATTCACAAAAGGTAGA
>JADLBA010000008.1 GCA_020848015.1 Crocinitomicaceae bacterium
AAATCAGGTTTTTGATTCAATCTATGAAACACGTATTATGGAACTCATAAAGTCTCTTTGTACAATTGAAGAAAAAGTACTCCCCTTTAATGAATTTATTCATCGTATTCAGCATTAAAAATAAGTTGTGAAAGTTCAGGGTGAGTATTCCTGCACAGGACAGGATTAGCGCCTTTTACTCCCGCGATTGCGGGAGAATATCCCGCAGGAACTTTCTTCCGGGGTATAGAGAGATATGACTGCCCTTGGCGAATTTCAGCAATGTGGCTGCGGTGATACAACCAAACTCGAAAAATTAGGATGAAAAAAGCCGGCTTTTCAATTTCGCAATATATCGTTAACCTCACGGCGCAGCAATCAACCCACATTCCCCTGTTGCACCAATAATTTTCTCATCTGAAAGTGCTGTCTTTGCTTTTTCGCTGGTAGCGTCCATTTCTATTATTTTTAACCACGCTGCTTTTGAGCAGTCAAAATTACTTTGTGTGAAGTAAAAGAAGCCGAGGTAGCTATATGCTTCAATGAGACTTTTCTTATTCGCTTCTATGTCAGCAGGATCAGTTCCTACTTTTTGTATTGCTGTTTCGAAAAAGGGTTTGGCAAGCCCCGTTGGCATTTCAGGATTGTCAAGTTTTGAATTGCACCTTGCTCTCCAGAACCAAGCGTCAAAATATCTGTCAGTTGCCTTTGCAAATGCTGAGTCGGAAGCCGCGTAGTTCTTATCAAAGTAGTACGATTGTCCGAGGTAGTAATAATCGAGTGCAGAAGGGTTTTCGCTGTGCTCAATTTTTTTCTTGAACCATTCTGCTGCTAAACCATTCTTTCTTGCTTTTGAGTATAGTGTAGCAATCTCGCCGTACCCATCAATATATCCGGGATCCTTATCAATCGCACTTTTGATCAGTTCAATTCCCAGCGAATCCTTTCCTGCTTTTGCCAGCAACTTTCCTTTATAGGCGTAGTCAGAACCAAGTATGGTGGGCTTTCCGTATTTCTCACTGATCGCAAAAAACTTATCCATATTCTCCAATCCTTTTTGGAAATCGCCGGTTTCATAATAGCTGTATCCGAGCAGCCGGTACATAATACCGTTTGACGGGTCGCAGGGCGTAGCTTTTTCTAACTCTTCAATCGCTTTGTCAAAATCATTGGTTAAAAAGACAAAACTCGCATAGCGCTGTTGTACGCGGCACGAATTATTGAGTTCTAGATACTTATCATAGGCTTCGATTGCCGGTTTGTAACGACCGGCTTTGTATAGAAGCTCCGCCTTTTCGCGATAGGCGGGTGCAAAGGTTGGGTCTATCTCAATGGCCCGGTTGAAAAGGCTGATACCCTCATCCCAGTTCTTCACCTTAACATACAAAATTCCTTTTCGCAACAGTGTGCGGGTGTATTTTGGATTGAGTTCCAGTGCCTTGTTGTACTGCTGAATTGCATTAGATAAGTTGAAGCCGTCTTTTTCCGAATAATAGTCGCCTAACTGCACATAAGATTCTGCATCGCGGTCGTTCAGCTTAATAGCAGTATTAATATAGGCAACGGCTTCGTCCAATTTTTTCGCTTCACTCTGAATATATGCTTCCGCCATCTTCAGGTAGGTTACCTGCTGAATGTTCTTGTCTATTTTGTTGCTTTTGTTACTGATAATTCCAATGGCTTTATCGTAATAAGTCTTGTTAGAAGAAACATCATTTTTCATCCAGGCAACCCTCCCAAGTCCGGCGTAGTTCAACGGGTTGAGCGGATCTGCATTCATTCCTGCGCTATACATATTCTGTGCTGAATCGAGTTCACCCCAATAGAGATAATTGTCGCCGGCGTAAAAGTAGAGTTCGCCATCAGCGGGTGATGCTTTGATGAGTTTTCTGAAATCATCTGCTGCAGATTCGTACCGCTCGTTCATCGTTTTGATGATGGCCTCCTGTTTTGTTTGAGCAATGATCATGGTCGAAAACAGTCCTGACATCACCAGCAGATATACTTTTTTCATTTCGGAAAGAATATGAGTTTTAATTATTACTGCGTAAGTTTAATAGTTCTTACCGGAGCGGTAGCAGCTACCATTCCCATTTTGTGGATGATAAGCTGCCCCTTTTCCCCAGTTAAAAAAGAGACAAAGCCTGTGCCAACTGTGCCCCTCAGTCCTGTTCGTATAGCATATACATCTCTTACTAACGGATAAGACTGATCATAGATATAGGCCTGGTATGGCTGCCGTGCCAATTCAGGCCGGCTGGTACCGGCGGGGTTTATGATACCCATCACTTTAACCTGATTCAAAAAAGAGCGCGAGACAGAGTCTTCCTTATCACTGATCCAACTAACGCTGAGCACACCGATGGCACTTTTGTTTTGAGACACGAAATTGAACACTTCTTTGTTACTGTTCACGGCAAAACAGTTGGGGGGAAACTCCCCGCCATTGATAAATTTTTCTCTGATATACCGGGCATTGCACGACTTATTATTATCAAATACAACTTTGATCGGATCGTTTCTTTTCGAACCGGGAGTAAGTTGTCTCCACAAGGTATCCTTTCCTAGAAAAATAGCCTCTAACTGTTCCATTGTAACTATCGAATCAGGATTTTCCGGGTGAACGATCAGGGCCACCGCATCCACCGCAATTTTTACCGATTCGGGCAAACGTTGTTTACTCTTGAACATTGCCATTTCTGATTCATTCAGTGGGCGGTTCAGGATGGCAGCCTGAATAGAATCGTTCAGCAGATCAGTGAGTACGTCCGCTTCCGGTTCGTATTTCGGAATTATATCCGCATATTGATATATCTTTTCGAACACATCAATTTGCGAATCCATCATCAGTGAATAGGAATCGTCAATTCCTATTTTCAACTTGCCACTGGAGACAGACTCTTCACTTCTGTCATAGTTCTCACAAGAAGTAAAGGCGAGAGCTACGCCGAATAAAATAAAAGTGGTTGTTTTCATTTTGCTTGATGATTTTCTGTTTTCACCTGATTTCTCAGGCGTAAAGCACGTATAGCCGCATATAAAAGTAAAACTCCGGCAAAAATATATTTTCTATTACCGGGTAGAAAAAACTTTAGCCAGTCAGTAAACAGGCTTACCAATGCCAACCCGGTAAAAACAGACAGCATGAAAACAGTCAGCACAACTGAAAACTTCATTCGCTCAAAATTTTGATTCCACCTGTGGGAGGGTGGCAAAGATCGTTCATGAGGCGTAATAAGACCCGATTTTGACGCTTTTTATCAGATTTGGCGAAAGCTCCATTGCTGTAATAATAACCAAAGGATACTGGAAGCATTGTGGAGTTTCGGTTGTAAATCGTATTCCGGTTAAAACCCCGGTCTTAAGGCCGGTGTTTTGAGAAACACAGGAAACTTTATCTCCCCGGAATAGCAGCAAGAAGTTTTTTAGTATAAGCAGACACCGGATGGAAAAAAACATCTTCCGCCTCCCCTATTTCCTCGATCTTTCCCTGCTTCATCACCATGATTCTGTCGCTCATCTGGTAAATCACTGAAAGATCGTGCGAAATAAAAAGATAGGTAAGTCCTAAGTCTGCTTTCAGATCGTTCAGCAGATTCAACACCTGAGCCTGTACCGATACATCAAGAGCTGAAACAGATTCATCACATACGACAAATGAAGGCTGGGCTGCCAATGCTCTCGCTATCACGATTCTCTGCCTCTGGCCACCGGAAAATTCATGTGGATATTTACCGAATAAATGTTCGGTCAGGCCAACCTTTTCTAACAATTCAATAGCTGACCTCCTTCGTTGCTTATTATTTCCGTGCAATCCAAACACTTCCATCACTTCGGTAATCGCATCGCCAATCCTGATCTTAGGGTTAAGTGAGGAGTAGGGATCCTGGAAAATAATTTGGATTTTTTTCCGCAATGATTTTGCTTCCGGCTCCCTGTGTATATCTGACCCTTGAAAAGTTGCCTTGCCGGAAGTAGGGGAAATCAAACCGGTAACAATTCTGCCAAGCGTCGTTTTTCCACATCCGCTCTCGCCTACGAGACCAAGGGTTTCTCCTCTTTTTATTGAAAAAGAAATGTCATCCAAAGCGGTAAAATAATTGTCTTTTCTAAACAATCCACGGTGCGAAAAGTAAGTCTTAACAATATTTTCTACGCGCAGAATATCCTCTCCTGAGCTACTCACCTTTTTGGCCGGCATTTCAACGGGGTGTCGCCCGTCAAGAAATTCATCCATGGTAGGAAGGTGTTCCATTTTTTTTCCTGTCACGGGTCTGCAGGCAAGCAATCCCTTGGTATATGGGTGCTCAGGCAAATTCAATACTTTAGTTGCATCACCATATTCAACCACCCGTCCCTTTTGCATCACCAACACCTGATCGGCAATATCTTTCACAACGCCGAGGTCATGGGTAATGAATATCATCGCCATATTTCTTTTTTGCTGAAGATTTTTGAGCAGATCCAGTACAGATTTCTGAACAGTTACATCGAGTGCAGTAGTAGGCTCGTCGGCGATCAGAAGTTTCGGTTCACAGGATATGGCCATCGCAATCATGACGCGCTGGCGCTGACCTCCCGATAATTCGTGGGGATATTTCCGGTAAGTAACTTCCGGATTGGGAAGCTGCACCTCCGCAAACAATTCGAGGCATCTTTTCTTCGCAGTCGAAACGTTTATACGAAGATGTTTTCTGAGCATTTCCTCCACCTGATCCCCATTTCTCATCACCGGATTGAGTGCGGTCATCGGCTCCTGGAAGATCATTGCAATCTTTTTTCCCCGGAAAAATTCCAACTCATTACTATTAGGGAAAAAAGAATACTCAGTCATCCGATCAGTGAAAAATTCAGGGGAAAAGAAAAATTTTCCATCAAAAAATTTTGCTCTTTTTTCTGAAAGTAGCTTCATTAAACTGAGGCTTGATACCGACTTCCCGCTCCCCGATTCACCAACGATGGCAAGGGTTTTTCCGGGAAATACATCGAAGGAAACTTCCTCGGTAACCTTCCGGTATCCGTTCTCCTCGAGGAATCCGACAGACAGATCCCTGACTTTTAGCAGGGGGAAAACTGATTCCATTTAATTTTCCGATTCATTAAAGTTTACCTGTATGCAGGGCTGCCCTATTACCTTCAGCGAATCTTTCAGGGTGATATTCACATAGCGGCCATTGTCCGTCATTGTTCTCCACTTCAATGACGCAAAGCTTACTGAAGGAGCTCCGTAACGCCTTCCATAATATTCACTAAAACTTTTCGTGATTTCTTCCAATACATCATGGTTTTTCCCATACACTTCGAGATTGATATTGTACAATCCCTGTTCGTTAAAGTTGTAAGAGATTTCGTACCAGATAGAATCGAGACCTGACGCAGGTATTCGGTAAACAAGTTCATCGGGCATTGAATAGACAAATCCACTTCCCTCCTTCTGGCGAACGTTATCAATATGATCGCCCATCTTCACTCCCCGGAAGTCGCCTCTACCAGAGCTTTTCAGTATTTCTTCGGCAGCGCCGGTGGTTTTATCTTTTCCATCATTGCACGAGAGGAGCAGAAAAAAAAACGGAAGCAACAAGGCATAGCATTTTCTGCAAAAAGACAGAGTCTGACGTTGTTGCAATTCAAGAAACATCCGGGGGCAATTTATCCCAAAAGGGATAGCAAAATTGCCCCATTTTACAGTTCTTTCAGCAACTGCGCGACAAACATATTAAGGCGGTCGGTGTAATTATAATAATAAACGCCGGTTCCAGGCCCGTAGAACCCCGTATGTATCTTTCTGACGGTTCCGTGTTTGTCAATTATAATACACGTTGGAAATGATGAAATCTGCTCAAACATGGGAAATGTTTTTTCCGGGTTTTGCTTGCCCGGATACACCGCCAGAAATGCCGGATATGGGATACCCAGTTCCTTCCATTGCTCTGAAACGGCTCTTTTGCGCTGCTCCCAATCTAACGACCTTTCAAAAGCGACGGGAATAATCTGTAAACCAGCACTTCCGTATTGATCATAGAGTTCTTTGAAAAATTTTGACTCATCGGAACAGTTAGGACACCAGGAACCGAAGATCTGGACAATAGTAACTTTTCCACAGAATGAATCATTTTCGAAATTAATTGTATCACGCGATAAGTTGAGTGCTGAAAACCTGAATGGGCCGCTATCGGGTCTGATCTTCGTAAGTGAGTCAGGGTCTCTCAGTTCAGCCTTATCATCCGCTTTGGCAATCCACGGTTCAGACCAATGTTTTCCGCTGTAAAACATACCATTTTTTATACTGTCACCATCGGTGATTCCGGAGAAATAGAAAAGGTGAGACCCGTCAAAACAAGAGAGATAAAAAGAATTTCCCATTTGTTTTCCCTCCAGATAACGATAGTCGCCTGATTCGGTGAGAAAGGTACCGATGAGCCGGCCGGAGTGGTAGTCAGACGAAAATATTCCCACTGCTTTGTATAGATCATCCGGGTTATCGGGAGAAAAAGTCACATCAAATTTTTTCGTTACCGGAAATAATACCTCCTCCTTACTGCCGGTGTATTTACCCGTTACAGGAATTTCATAATTTGAATTTCTCGAATGATCAGTAAATGTTCCGCAAAAAGTACTGTCAGAAGTAAATCTGCAATCGAGGAAAGTCTGGAAAAGAGGCAACTTCGCATGAATAGAATCATTCTTCCATTGAACGGACTGTATAGAAATAATTTCATCATCATTGACGATACTGAAGGTTCCTTCGGGGGAAGCTACCATTCGGACAGGTATATCAACATCTCCGGTATGAAATACAATTTCCCACCCGCCCGGTCGGATAGCTATCGGAGAATCGTTTTGAATACCCGAAAATCCGTTCAGGCTAACAGAAATAAATAAAAAAAAGAAACTACTCCTCATCAAATTTTCGACAATAAAAGTTCGCATAGTCAGGGTTTGCAAAAAAACAGCCCCAATATTAGAATAATTCCAGCAATAGAATTAGCATTATTAAATTCAAAATTGGACTGCTACTTCTCATTTAATGCTGTATGAGCATAGAGTACCGATGAAAACGGAAGAGTAATAGAACCTGAATAGAACAAATTTTCTTAGGTTCAAAAACCTAATTTGTCTTCAAAATTCGAATTTAATTCCCTGTGCTAATGGGAGCGAAGTTCCGTAGTTGACAGTATTAGTTTGCCGTCTCATATAGTTTTTCCAAGCATCGGATCCACTCTCTCTTCCGCCGCCTGTTTCTTTTTCGCCGCCGAAAGCTCCGCCAATTTCTGCGCCGCTGGTGCCAATATTGACATTGGCAATGCCACAGTCGGAGCCTTCGCCGGAGAGGAATTTTTCTGCTTCGCGTATATTCAGCGTCATGATAGCAGAACTGAGCCCTTGAGCTACACCGTTTTGTTTTTCTATGGCCTCTTCAATAGTGGAATATTTCATTATATAAAGAATGGGGGCAAAGGTTTCGTGCTGAACAATCGTCATTTCATTTGTGGCTTCAACGATACAGGGTTTAACGTAACAATCGCTTTCAAAACCTTCTCCCTTTAGCACACCGCCGGCCACCAGCACTTTTCCACCTTCTGAAGTAGCTTTTTCAATGGCTTCGAGGTAGAGTTTGACCGCCGGTTTATCAATCAGTGGGCCGACGTGATTTTCTTCATTCAGCGGATTTCCAATTCTGAGTTGTGCATAGGCATTGACTAATTGGTCTTTCACCATTTCGTAAATGCTTTCGTGTATTATGAGGCGACGAGTAGAAGTACAGCGCTGGCCGGCAGTTCCGACGGCACCAAACACGATAGCGGGGATGCACATTTTCAGGTCGGCACTTTCGGTGATGATGATCGCATTGTTGCCGCCGAGTTCGAGGAGGCTTTTTCCGAACCGCTCTGCTACTTTAGCACCAACGGTTCTCCCCATACGGGTAGAGCCGGTAGCGGATAAGAGCGGAATCCGTTGATCCTTTGTCAGAAATTCACCGACTTTATAATCACCAGTTATCACAGAAGAAATACCATCGGGAAGGTGATTATCAGCAGCGACTTTATTCCAAATATGCTGGCAGGCCAATGCACACAAAGGAGTTTTTTCGGAACCTTTCCAGATGCATACATCTCCGCAGACCCATGCAAGAGCAGCATTCCAACTCCAGACTGCCACGGGAAAATTAAATGCT
>JADLBA010000009.1 GCA_020848015.1 Crocinitomicaceae bacterium
CCGGTGCTATAAAATGGGGTCAACTCATCGTCGCGAGAATTGATTGTGTTTCCCGCATTGATAGGCTCACTCCATTCGCCGTTTTTTTCTCTGCTATACCAAATATCCATTCCTCCTTCACCTCCCGCTCTGTCGGAAGAAAAAAACAAATAGGAAAAGCCCTGAATCACCGTAAAGCAGGGCATGGTGGTGTTGGCTGAAGGGGCATTCAACCCGGCGACTTGCTCTGCTGAGAAAAGTGAACCCTCTTTTAGCATTGCTTTCCAAATGGAGCATAATCCGTTTTTCGGACAATAGGTAAAATATACCTCGTCGTTTTGTCCGAAACTAAGATTAGCCATATTATCCCCCAAATTAGGAATATTAATAACAGCGGGATCCTTTGCTGCAGAGCCATCCCACGTTGCACTCATCATTGACCAAGCCTCCCTTTCCCCATCATTTCTATATGTCGAAAAATAGAAACGGTCGCCGAAAAGAAATGCAGCATTTTCTGATTCTGCAGTGTTGACATTTTCTTCCAGCGGATGAAAGATGAGGCTGTCTGATACTGATTTATAATTGATTGCCCAGGTGCATGACTCTATTTCGCGCAGAGATTTTTCATACGTGTACTCGCCCTTTTTTTTGTGCTTTTTTGCGTACTTTTTAAAATTTCGCATTGCCTCCTCGTAATGGCCGTTATGTTTTTGCATCATCGCTACCCAAAAGAGGCCTTCGGAAAAAAGTTTGCCACTGTCTTTTGAATACACTTTAGTAAATAGTTTTTCAGCGAGCAGGTAATCTTTGGAGAGCAGGGCACCTTTGGCATAATGCAATGTAGCCTCAAAATTTGTGGTATCAAGCTCGTAAGCCTGCTCATAAAGAGAAAAAGCTTCTGCTATTTTACCGGTGGCTTCCGCTTCTTCACCCATCCGTATGAACTGTGCGGGGCGTTGGCTAAACAAAACAGCCGGCAGGGTGGTAGGAAAAAGAATGCAGACAATAAGCCTGATGATATTTTTTTTCAGACTTTTCAAAAATTCCGGTGATTGATTCACTGATTTCATTCAACTTCGCCGGTGAAATTACTGAATTTAATGCAATATGAAGATAGGAATCATTGGAGCAGGAGCGATGGGAAGTGGTATTGCCCAAGTGGCTGCCAATGCCGGCAATGAAGTGGTGCTTTGCGACAGTCAGCCCCCGGCATTGGAAAAATCACGGGCGCAACTTGTATCGAGTCTTGGAAAATTAGTGGAAAAGAATAAAATGAGCAGGGAAGCAGCGGAGCACATTTCCGGTAAAATTCATTATAATAGTGATATAGAATCATTATCGCAGAGCGATTGGGTGATTGAGGCGATTGTAGAAGACCTCACTGTCAAAAAAAGTATTTTTTCGTCAATAGAGAAATGGGTGAGTCCTTCCTGTGTGCTTGCTTCCAATACGTCAAGTCTTTCGATCACTGCCATTGCAGCCGCTTGTGAATATAACGAGAGAGTGATCGGAATTCATTTTTTCAATCCGGCTCCGCTTATGCCATTAGTAGAGATCATTCCTGGTCTGCAAACTGCCCATAACCTGCCAGATATTTGCAAAAAGACGCTCGCGTCGTGGGGCAAGAATCCGGTAATTGCAAAAGATACTCCTGGCTTTATTGTCAATCGCATTGCACGTCCTTTTTATGGTGAGGCGCTACGCATTTACGAAGAGGGAATTGCTGATATTTCAACCATTGATGCAGCGATGCGCGACCAGGGCTTCCGTCTCGGCCCCTTTGAGCTTATGGATATGATCGGCAATGATGTAAACTATGCTGTGACCGAAAGTGTATTTGCAGCCTTCTATTTTGATCCCAGATTTCGCCCATCGTTGACGCAAAAAAGAATGGTCGAGGCCGGATGGTTAGGGAAAAAATCAGGGCGAGGCTTTTATATGTACCAGGGAATTGAAACTCATCCCAAGCCTTCCGGCGATACAGGGTTGAGAAAAAAAATCAGCAGTAGAATCATCGCTATGTTGATCAACGAAGCGTATGATGCGCTATATCTTGGCATTGCCGGTGAAGAGGATATAGATATGGCTATGACAAAAGGGGTGAATTATCCAAAAGGTCTTATAAAGTGGGGGAGAGAAATAGGGATCGGAATTGTAGTAGAGCAACTCGATGCCCTATACAAAACCTACAGGGAAGACCGTTACCGTTGCAGCCCGATCATGCGGATATAGCTTACCGACCACTAAGTAATATGGTTGAATGGAAGCGGTCTGTGGCAATATTTTTCATTTTTTCTATTGAAAAAGGATTCAATTTTGTTGGAAATGGACTTATCTTAGTACTTTTGGGGAAAAGACTACCTTTAATTAACCAATTAACTGACCAATGGGTGAAGGAAACAATTACCGGGATGATGTATTTTCTACTTCCGTGCGCGCCGGAAAGAGAACGTATTTTTTCGATGTCAAAGCGACACGCGGAAATGATTTGTTTATGACCATTACCGAAAGTAAGAGAGCCGGAATGGATGAAAACGGTCATCTCAACTTTGAAAAACATAAGATTTTTCTTTACAAAGAAGATTTTGACAAATTTATCGCTGGTTTGAAAGATGCCATTGATCACATCAAGCATTTGCAGGAGAGCGGAGAATATCGTTCGATGGAAAATGAACGCCGGCCTTACCAGAGCGAAGATGCTACTCAACCTATTAAAGAAGAGAGCAAAGGGGATGGTGGCAGCGAGGTGAAAGGATCTGCTAACGAAGTGAGTTTTGACGATCTTTGATTCCGGTAGATGATATTATTCTCCATTTAATTTCTTGAGTCTTCTGATCTGCTAATTCAGCGGATATTTACTCTTTGCATTTTGCTTCCTGAAGAATTGCTCATGCCCGATCAGAAAGGAAAACTTTTCCTGTTGCCCAATACGCTGGGGGGAAGCGCTGATTTTACTGTACCACCGGCTGCTTCTGCGATTGTAAAAAATATTGATCATTTTATTGTCGAAGAGTTGCGCAGTGCGCGCCGGCTTCTTCGCGCCATTGAATATAAAAAGAATTTTGAGGAAGTAGAGTTCTTCCTGCTGAATGAACATTCGAATGACGATTCGATTGATCTATTGCTACACCCTGCACTTGAAGGAAATGATATAGGGTTGCTCAGCGAAGCAGGAAGCCCCTGCATTGCTGACCCAGGAAGCGCAGTAGTAAGAGAGGCACATAAGAATAATATAAAAGTAGTACCGCTCTGTGGTGCCTCTTCTATTTTGCTCGCGCTGATCTCCAGTGGTTTGAACGGTCAGAATTTTGCGTTCACCGGTTATTTGCCAAAGGACAAAGCCGAACGGGTAAAGCGCGTTAAACAACTGGAACAATCAGCATTGACACATCACCAGACACAAGTATTCATGGATGCTCCCTACCGCAATGACCAGGTGCTGGGTGATATGCTTTCCGTACTGCGACCGGATACTCTGCTCTGTATTGCCGCTGATATTACTTGTGAAAATGAATACATTCGAATGATGAGCATTCGCGAGTGGAAAGAAAATATTCCCCAACTGCACAAACGCCCAGTCATGTTTGTGCTTGGAAAATAAACTGAATGAAGGAATGGATTATCAAGCATAAGCATCTTTCTGCTTTCCTTTTTACAGCGACGGCAGCACTGCTCTTTTTTCTTTTTCCGGCGATAGCTGATATGGTGTATCGGCGTTTCCTGTTTCAGGCTTTCAGGATAGGTTGGGATTATACCATCGGTTTTTTGCCCTACCCTAAGATCATTGTGCTACTTTTTGCCCTCCTGCTGCTTATCGCGCGAACCCTCTGGAAAAATCGCAGGGACTGGAAAAAATCGGGAAATTCACTACTGAAGTTTCTGCATATTCTATTGCTATTATTTTTTTGGATGTGGGGGTTCAATTACCTCTGCCCCGCATTGCTTAATCAACCGGAAAACCCTGCAATGAAGGAAAATGACTATTATTCTGCCGGACTTTCTGCTGCGGATCAATGCGGGGTTCTTCGAAAAAAAATAGCTCACCATGAAATAAAAGACAACCCATTGCAGGAAAACGTGATCAGGCAAGCGGTAGAATCATTTCTTTCATCGAGAAACTGGCCGGTTTTGGGAAGAGTGCGATGCCGTGCGGATCATCCATTTTTACTGATGCGGAGAGTGGGAATATCCGGTATATATATCCCCATGGCAGGAGAGGGCTATACCAGTAGCACATTTTTATCTGTATCAAAAGTGTTCATCATGGCGCATGAAATGGCACACGGATATGGTATTACCGGCGAGGGGGAAGCAGACTTTGTTGCCTATATGGCGCTTAAAAGCTATCAGGGCGAAGGAGAAAATTACCTTCATTTTGCTGCAGAACTTGAGTTGCTACGCAGCGTAAGAAGCAATCTTTGGCATATCAATCAGTCGCTGCGCGAAATGCTGATAGAAGCAACTGACAGCACGGTGAATACCGATATAAATTCCATCAAGACAAATCAATTTTCGTATAAAGAATTTTTTCCCGGTGCAGGTGAAAAAGTCAACGACACGTATCTCAAAGCGATGGGCGTAAATGATGGAATAAAAAATTACGATCGTTTCGTTGAAATGGTCTGGCGAGAGCGCAATTCTCTGCGGTGATCATTTTTTCCCTTTGATGACTTAGGGCATTACCTTGACAAAAGTGGCCTTTCCGTTGCCACAAGAAGAACTTTTATAACTACAGGAGTATTGCTTTTCATCGCAGGAATTGATCACAACCTTGATCACTTCATTTTTTTTGAGACATCCTGTCGGTTCCATACCACTTTTATAGACCAGCCAGTATTCGTTCTCATACACCCAGCGGACTTTCATCACTATTTTACTTCCGTCTTTCAGCCCTGTCTCTACCTGTTTATGCTTAGTTCGGGTGATTATTGTATTTTCAAGATCGTCTTGATAGCGATAGGTACCGGTATGATGTTTTTGTCCGCAACTCATCTCCTCTTTTTTTTCTTCTTTCTTTTCATCCTGTGAAAAAAGAGGAACGAAAACCATTGTTAAAATTGACAGGAGCCATAATTTTAGAATCATATTTTTTTCTGCTGTTTGAGTATTTTTTTAGAAAGGAAAGTATGAATTACAGGCAGTACTGATTATTCCTATTTCAAAGATAGCGATCGGGAACTGCTGACGCACATTCCTTCGTTTTTTCAAACGCTTCTGCAGGAGGTGAAGTTTAGAATATGATCTCTAAGGATGACTGTGTGAAGCAGAATAGGGGTTTGCAAAAGCAGACACTCTTTGCTCTTGTGGACGATCCTCCACGATATATAATTATATCCTCGACCAGACGACTACTCCACCAAGAATTCCAGCACAGAGATATACTGCACATTCGATCCTGCTGCCAGCACGGTTCCTTCCGGTAGCCATATTGGCGAGTCGAAAATAGAATGTACCGCAACAGAGGTAGAAAGTGGGCGAGCAGAGAGATCTGAATAGCTGTTGTTCGATGTGGCCTTTGAAGAAATAGCACGGATTGAGTTGCCATTGACCCAAATAATGCATTCCGAAGTAGCCACCTGAGTACTATTGTTTCCGACGGGGTTGGGAACAGTGGCAATTACATTCGTACTGGGAAGTATATTTTCAATTTTCCAAATTTTTCCTGCTGCCAATGTGGTTGGAGTGCTTTCAATGAGAAGTGCCTGATTAAATACCAGTGTATGCCCTGATTGAGCTTCGGCATTCAACGAAAAAAGGCAAGCGAGCAGGATAGAAAAGCATAGTGATTTTTTCATGTCAATTTTAGTTAAGGGTACTGAAAATAAAAAAAGATAAGTTCTAAAAATCCAAATTTTCTGTTCTAATTTAAAAAATGCATTAGAACCCACAAACTGATTTTTAATAATTGTAGCTAATGTAAAATATTTTGAGCGAATATTTCATTCAAAATCTCATTTTTTGCCTTGTGCTCTCTACCCGGATATATCATCCATATCCGACAGCAGAAAAATTCGGGGACAAAATTCCCGTGCTGATTCAGTGTTTAGGGCACGATATTGTAAAAAAAAAATAGTTCAACAAACAGAGAGGATTTTACCAATCATTTCTTACTTTTCCCACACGTAAGGTCGCTTGACGTAAATCTGCTTCGCAGCGGAGAATTGCGTGGAGTGGCAATGATGTCTAAACAAGTTCATATTAACCCTGCATTGCCGGGAGAGATGTGAGTGAGCTGTCGGCGGTGCACAAAACCTTTAGGTTATGCAAATCTTTGACACCAACAACATCCGCAACATCGTGCTTGTGGGAGGGGCGCACAGCGGCAAGACCACTCTTGCTGAGACCATGCTTTTTGAGGCTAAAACCATTCATCGCCGTGGTACAGTGGAAGCTCACAACACGGTGAGCGATTACCACGAGATCGAACACGAAAGAGGAAATTCAGTCTATGCCACACCTATGCACACTGAATGGCGCAATTACAAAATCAATATCATTGATACTCCCGGCCTTGATGACTTTATCGGCGAAATTGTAGCACCGCTGCGCGTGGCGGATACCTGCCTGATGGTGATCAATGCCCAGCACGGAGTAGAAGTAGGAACAGAGTTGCTCTGGCAGCATGTTGACCGCTATCGCAAACCGGTCATTTTTGTGATCAACCAGATTGACCATGCCAAAGCTGATTTCGAAAAAAGCTATGGCAGCCTGCGTGATCATTTTGGAAACAATGCTGTGCTGATGCAATACCCGCTCAAAAGCGGCCCCGATTTCGATACCATTATTGACCTGCTGAAGATGGTAGTATATAAATTCCCAAAGGAAGGTGGAAAGCCGGAAAAACTGCTGATCCCTGATTCGGAACGGCAGACAGCCGAAGAGCTACATAATATTCTGGTAGAAAAAGCTGCTGAAAACGATGAAGAGTTGATGCAGTTGTATTTTGAAAAGGGGAGCCTTGATGAAGATGAGTTGCGAAAAGGTCTTCGCATCGGAATGCTGAATCATGAAGTATTCCCTGTGTTCTGTCTGTCGTCGTTGAAAAATATGGGCACCGGTCGTTTAATGGGATTCATAGATAATGTTGCACCGGCGGCGCACGAGCTTCACCCTGAAATTGCAGAAGATGGAACTGAGGTCAGTGTTTCGCTTACCGGTCCGGCAGTACTTTTTGTTTATAGAACAGAATATGAACCCAATCTCGGAAAATTATCATTTTTCAAAGTTCTTTCAGGAGAACTAAAAAAAGGTTCACAACTGAAAAACAGTCACCGCCACTCAGTAGAAGTAATCAATCAGCTATTTGTAATGGATGGGCACCAGCGCAACCCTGTGGATGTATTAAAAGCGGGTGATATTGGGGCAACGCTGAAGCTGAAGAATACGGAAACCAACGATACATTGCATTCGCTGGAAAAAGAGATATCCATTCAGCCGATTGCTTTTCCGAGTCCACGCCTCACTGTAGCCATTGTGGCTAATAATAAAAAGGACGACGAACGCCTCGGTGAAGTGCTGAAAAAAATACACGAACAGGACACTACTGTTCAGGTGGAATACAACAAAGAAATACGGCAGCTACTGCTGCATTGCCAGGGAGAGATTCACCTTGCAGCCATTCGCTGGACGATGGAGAAAGTTTATGGAATGGATATCAGTTTTGAAAAACCTAAGATATCCTACAGGGAAACAATTCAGCGTGCGGCCAATGCTACCTATCGCCATAAAAAACAAAGCGGTGGTGCAGGTCAATTCGCCGAAGTTCATATCAAAATTGAACCGTGGAGCGAACATACCCCAGAACCTACCGGGTTCAATATTCGTGAAAAACAGGTGATTGATCTTGAATGGGGCGGGAAGTTGGTTTTTTACAATTGTATTGTGGGTGGTGTAATTGACGCGCGTTTTATCCCGTCTGTACTGAAAGGGATTATGCAAAAAATGGAAAGAGGGCCGCTTACAGGCAGCCATGTTCGTGATGTCCGTGTAATTCTTTTCGACGGTAAGATGCACCCCGTTGACAGCAATGATATTTCATTCCAGATTGCTGCTACCATGGCCTTCAAAGAGGCATTTGTTCTCGCACAGCCTAAATTGCTGGAACCGATCCACGAACTGGAGATCATAGCACCCGAGGAGGTGTGTGGTGAAGTGATGACCGATCTTCAATCCCGCAGGGCAGTGATCATTGGGCTGGAAAGTACGGGCACTTCAACAAAAATTACCGCCCGGGTTCCTGCGGCAAATCTCTACAAATACACCACTTCGTTGAGGTCTATTTCGCAGGGAAAAGCTACATTCAGCGGGCGTTTCTTAGAGTATGCACCTGTCCCTCCGGCAATACAGGAAGACATTATTGCGGAGCATTCTCAGTTAACAGCAGAGGAGGTCAATTAAGTAGTGACGCGCAACCCGAGTTCAATAACCTCTAATCTATCGATTTTTTTGCCATCAATGGTAAAGCGAAGCAGCGTTCTGATACGATGAAAACCGTGTCGGCCCGCTGCGCCCGGGTTCATATACATACAGGAAAGTTTTTTGTCCATTTGAACCAGGCAAAGATGTGAATGCCCACAAATAAAAAGGTCGGGAGGAGCTGCTTTGATTTTTTCCCGTACAGGCGGCGCATAATTGCCCGGTCGCCCCCCAATGTGTGTGAGCCAAGTATCCACCTCCTCACATTGCCACCGGATATTTTCCGGGCATTCCATACGGATATGTTGGTCATCAATATTGCCATATACTGCTTTCAAAGGTTTGAATGACCTGAGTTTTTCAAGCACCTCCATCGAACCGATATCGCCCGTATGCCAGATTTCATCACAGTGTGCAAAATGATGGAATACCCTTTCATCCAGCCATCCATGCGTATCAGAGATCAGACCTATACGTGTCATACAGCGAAAATATTCAAAGAAAAAAAGGACAAACAATAATTTATAAAAAATAAAAAAGTTATCCCGTAAGTGAGATAACTTTTTTTCTGTGAGTACAATATCAATTTCCTATTTCCGCACCAACATTCTCTGCACTTCCACCTTGCCATCGTACATGATCCCTAAAGTATATAATCCTGCGGCCAGTTGTTGGTCGAATACAATTGTTTGGTACATTGAGCCATCTACGGAGTAACGGTTCTGCCATACCTGCCGACCACTGCTATCCATTAGATACAATTGTACATTGTCCGTTGCAATTTGAGGTATATTCAGCGTAATGGCTTCTCCATTGGAAGGGTTAGGGTAAAGGGTCAGCGGCTGTGAAAATATATTTCCTCCCATACGCACGTCATCATTTTCAATTGAATTGTTTTCCTCACTAAGCAGTGCCATTGCTTGCGCTGCAATACATACCTACTGCCATGCACCGTATTCTGCGATGTAACCCTCGGAACCTGCTGTCCCATAAATAGCCGCTACGCGCACTCTGTAGGTTTTCCCCGCCTGTAGTTGTGGAATGGAAGAGAGCTGAAGAAGGTTGGTAGCGGTGCCACGATACTTGGTAATCACAGTTCCCGATGGAGTAATTCCATCCAGCATTTCTTCAAACTGCCATTTGTAATCCACCGCTCCGGATTGGAATACTGCGCGCACCAGATCACTCAATTTACGCTGCCCTGCACTGCAGCGATCAGTTGTGAGTAATTCGGTGGTAGGGGCTGCACCCAGCGAAAACTGTCCGGGAGTAGCCTGCATCACTCCGATACTTTCCGTGCCGGTGGCATTGTTCAACGTATAGTAGGCAGTTACACGTACCTTGTAAGTTTTGTTGAATGGATTTACAGCCGGAACAGCCAGTACAGAAGAAAGTGTGATCAGATTCGCGGGCATTACTCTGCTGTAGATAGTCGCAAAGTTATCCGGGCTGAATTCAAATTTGTATTGCGTTGCAGAGGCGCGGTAGCTCGCCTTCGCAAGTGTATTCAGATCATAGCCGGGTAGAATGGTGAAGTTACTCGTCTGGATAGGGTTTGCGACCAACAAAAATTCTCCCGTGCCCTGATTACTATTATAGTTCTGAACAACTATATAATAGGTAGTATTTGGTGTCAATCCGGAAAAATTGAGAATTTCTCCCTCCGGAGAAGACGACAGGTTCTCTATATCGAGTGCAGTGCCGATGACTTGCTGTAATACGATCTGGATATTGGAGGCAGAGGTAGTGACCTGTATCTGTATGGCGGTTTGGTCTGAAGGGCATACGAACTTATACCACACGTCTTCGCCTGTAACATAACTTGCATCGGACTGAAATGAGTTGCTCGCGACAGATAGTGTACCGGTAACAGGATTCCCCATCCCCGTATAAGTATTGAAGGTGAGGATTTGCGCATCAGCAGGATCATCATTGGCAGGAGGAGGGCAGCCTTCATCTATACTTCCATCACAATCATCGTCAATACCATTGCCACATATTTCTGTAGCACCCGGATTTATTGAAGCGTTTACATCATTGCAGTCATTTGGTCCTCCCACTGGTATTGTAGTGCTCCATCCCGGTCCGGGAGAAGTACAGCTATTCTCGGTGTCAGAATAATAGGAATCGAGATCCCCATCGCGGTACCACATTGTAGCGGGATTAATTGAAGCATCAGCATCGTCGCAATCGCCCGACCCGCCTGACGGCGGAATAAGACTCCAGCCTTCTCCAGGTGAGGTACAACTTTCCTGTGTAATGGCATAACTATCACCATCAGCATCAAGGTACCATATTGGTGTGGTTACATTGACATACAACGTCTGGTTCGAGGTGACATTTGTGAAATTATAAAACGTTGTAGTGCCAATACTCACACCATTAATAGAAACATCAGATGTACAACTGCCACTGGCCGGTGGTATGGTGTATGACTGTCCGCCACCGTTATTCACTATCGTTACTCCGTAGGGGCTTGGTTCTCCACCAGGCGATGAGGTCGCAGTAATAGTGTGCTGGATCAGGCCATCACAATTTTCATCAATATCATTGCCATATACCTCACTCATTCCCGGATTGATTTCCGAATTGTTGTCGTTGCAATCCAGTTGATTCAGATTAACAAAATGACTTGCGGGATAATAATTGACAGGGTTGGGATCAAAAGGTGAATCACTCATGATGGACCAGCCACTCGAGTACATATCATTGTCCACATCCTGATAGACGAAGTATTGCGAAAAACTATGTGCCGACATCAGAATGAAACACGAAGAAAACAAAATCAGTGGTGATTTAATTTCCTTTGGTATGATTAATAAAAAATATTTCATGTATGTTGATTTTTGCTGAGTCATTAAAACTTA
>JADLBA010000010.1 GCA_020848015.1 Crocinitomicaceae bacterium
CATTCAGTGGTCTTGGGAAAATCAACTACCGGTTTGAGCAACCGGTCCATCAGCCGCAGATGACCTTTTACAATGCAATGGGTGCGATCGTAAAACAGATTAGACTGAATGGAAATGAAGGCATCGTCATTCTTAATAGTGAAGACTTCGAAAGCGGTATTTATTTCTACACCCTTTCCCACAATGGAGTGCTGGGCACTTCCAGAAGAATGTCTGTGGTGAGGTAGCGAATAGTATCTCCACTACTTTTTTCTTTCGGGCTGTCTGCCTTTTTTCAGGGATTAAACCCAGTAAGCACAATGGGACTTCCGTTTCGCAAGTTTGGTATTCGTAAACTCCCTTTGCAAAGAAGGTCAATTAGGATTTATTTTTTGAGATAATTAAGAGTTCTTATCTGAAACGACGAAGGTTTTTTGTAAGATATTCTACCCAGTAATATCATGTATTCAAAAACAAAGGTCGCAAAGGAATTTATCAACCGTTATTTTTTCCAATCTCCTTTTTTTTTAGCTC
Organism: Crocinitomicaceae bacterium; assembly: GCA_020848015.1. Classification (GTDB taxonomy): domain Bacteria; phylum Bacteroidota; class Bacteroidia; order Flavobacteriales_D; family Sanyastnellaceae; genus JADLBA01. Next base: position 514 of record JADLBA010000010.1, read on the forward strand.
ACTTTGCCTTTGCACACCTACTTTAGCCGCTCATTTTTTCAGTATGGATAAAATTAGAAAAAAGGAAGCACTGGACTACCATGAACAGGGAAGAAGAGGAAAACTCGAGATAGTACCAACAAAGCCCCATAGTTCCCAGCGCGACTTGGCTCTTGCCTACTCCCCGGGCGTAGCGGAACCAGTACTCGCCATCAGCGAAAATCCTGAAGATGTTTATCGTTATACGGCAAAGGGAAATCTGGTAGCTATTATTTCAAACGGCACTGCTATTCTGGGACTTGGAAACCTGGGACCGGAGGCCAGCAAGCCTGTGATGGAAGGAAAGGGTATGCTTTTTAAAATTTTTGCTGACATTGACGGAATGGATATTGAAGTGAAGGCTACTGATGTGGAAGAGTTTATCACTACTGTAAAAAACATCTCACCAACATTCGGAGGAATCAACCTGGAAGATATAAAGGCTCCGGAAGCTTTTGAGATTGAAGAGAGGCTGAAGGCGGAGCTTGATAGTCCAGTCATGCACGATGACCAGCACGGCACAGCGATCATTTCCAGCGCCTCCCTGATTAACGCGCTGGAAATTGCAGGAAAAGATATTTCCAAAGTGCGCATTGTAGTCAGCGGAGCAGGAGCGGCGGCTATTTCGTGCATTAACTTGATTATCCAGCTCGGTGCCAGCCCTGAAAACATTTCGATGTTCGATAGTAAGGGTCATATACATGAAGGTCGTACCGATATTGACCACCGCAAAAGAAAATTTGCCACTAAACGCCGTTTTGAAAGTTTGTCAGAAGCCATGAAGGGCGCTGATGTCTTTTTTGGCCTTTCTCAAGGAAATATCCTCGATGTAGAGGATGTTATCAATATGGCAGAAGACCCCATCGTTTTTGCAATGGCTAATCCCAATCCCGAAATCGCTTATGAAAAAGCGACAGAAGCCCGCAAGGATATTATTATGGCCACCGGCAGGAGCGATCATCCTAATCAGGTAAACAATGTACTCGGTTTTCCTTTTATTTTTCGCGGAGCATTAGATGTGAGGGCTACCTGCATCAACGATGAAATGAAGTTAGCCGCAGTAATGGCGTTGGCACAACTCGCGAAGGAGTCTGTTCCGGAGGAGGTAATAGAAGCCTACGATCTCAAGAGCCTTACTTTCGGAAGGGAGTATATCATTCCCAAACCCCTCGATCCACGACTGATTTCGGTGGTATCAATGGCTGTTGCGCGTGCCGCCATTGAAAGCGGTGTAGCCAGACGGGAAATAACCGACTGGAATACATACCGTACCGAACTGATGAGCCGAATGGGGCGGGATAATTCTCTGAGCCGGGGTATTGCTGAAAGAGCATTGAAGTCGCCCAAAAAAGTTGTTTTTGCCGAAGGCGACAATTACAAAATACTGAAGGCCGCAGATGCGGCACGCGATGAGGGATTTGCAATTCCCGTTCTGTTAGGAGCAGAAAACAAGATCAGAAAACTGATTCAGGAAATGGAACTCGGTCTTTCAGATGCGATTATTATTGATCCCCGCGATGATAAATATGCCGGTCTTCGACAGGAATTTGCAGAGGCTTATTTCAATCAGCGGATGCGAAAAGGTGTTACCTTAGAAGAAGCAGTACGCCTGATGCGTGAACGCAGTTTTTTCGGAACCCTAATGGTTCAAACAGGTATGGCAGATGCCATGATCTCCGGTATGACACGCAATTATCCAAAAGTGATCAAGCCCGCTCTTCAAATTATCGGTCCCGCTCCCGGAGTGAAGAGGGTCTGTGGTATGTATATCGTTCAAACTCCTAACGGCCCGCTGTTTTTTGCAGATACTACCGTAAATGTGAATCCAACGGCGGAAGACCTGGTAGAAATTACCCTGCGTGCAGCAGAGACTATCAGCAGAATGAAGATCATTCCCCGTATTGCAATGTTGAGTTTTTCCAATTTTGGTTCCTCAGATAATCCTGATGCTGAAAAAGTGGCAAAAGCTGTCAATATGCTTCATCGCGATCATCCTGAACTCATCGTTGATGGAGAGATTCAGGCCAATTTTGCATTGAACCCGGAAATGCTAAACGAAAACTTCCCTTTCTCCCGCCTGAAAGACATGAAGGTAAATACTCTGATATTCCCGAACCTCGCTGCCGGTAATATTGCTTACAAACTTCTTCAGGAAATTGCAGGAATGGAAGTCATCGGCCCGATACTTCTCGGAATGAAAAAGAGCTACCATATTCTCCAGATGGGCTGCTCGGTTCGGGAAATTATTAACATGGTACGCATTGCAGTTGTTGATTCTCAGATGAAAGCGGAGGAAAACAAAGAGAATCTCGCGGTATAATTGCACCGGATTTTTCCCTTGCTATGCTGCATTATCTGAAAGGAAAACTTATAGAAAAAAGCCCTGTTCATGCTGTAATTGAATGTTCCGGCGTTGCTTATTTTCTCAATGTTTCACTTTATACATATAGTGCACTTCCCGACAGTGGAGATGCACAACTATTCACACATTTCCATATCAATGGAAATGATTTTTCACTGATCCTCTATGGTTTTATTAATGAGGACGAAAGAGACATTTTTCGCAAGCTGATTTCAGTAAGTGGTGTAGGACACAATACTGCGCGGATGGTTCTTTCGAGTATCGGTGCCGGGGAAGTAAAAAAAGTGATCATGCAGAAGGATGTGGCGAGTCTGAAAAGGATCAAGGGTATTGGTGAGAAAACTGCTGAGCGGATCATTGTTGATCTGCACGACAAGATATACAAGGGGAACGAGTCGGCGGCTGAAAAAATATCCGTTTCACACAATACATTGAAACTTGAAGCGTTAGCCGCCCTGTCCTCATTAGGATTAGAAAAAACGAAAACCGAAAAATTGCTTGATAAAATGCTTCTTCAAGACAGCACCCTTACGCTTGAAGAGGTTATCAGGCAAGTTCTGAAACAGATTTAGTAAGTGAAGAAAAGCTGGCTTTCCGTTGCTGCCCGGATAAGTTTCTTTATAGCACTTTGTGCCATTGTCTGGATGGGATGGGCCGGCGTGTCGGTACTTCCCATTCATAATTCATGGCGCTCAGAAGTTGCTGCCCCTGCTATTGATACTACGGTAGTTCCCCGATGGCCCAATGAGGACAATCTCAACCCTGACAATAATAAGAGCGGCGGTATTGAGGTTCCTCTTCCCGATAATATATCCTATGAAGTTGTTTACAACCCCGAAACCGGTCTGTACGAAATTACCCAGTCGGTTGGCGATCATATTGATTTTCGCCCTAAAACAACCATGACACTCGACGAGTACCTCGACTACCAATTAGAAGACAATGTATCGGAATACTGGCAGGAAATCAAGGAAGAGGAAGACGCTGCTACGAAGGAATTCGCTCCAACACTAAAAATAAAAACCGGAATTTTTGAGAATTTTTTAGACGGCGATATTGAGATTCGGCCTCAAGGTTCTGCCGAGCTCACTTTTGGTATCAATACTTCGAAAACAGAGAATCCGAGAATCCCTGAGCGCCAACGGCGTATCACCACCTTCAACTTCGACCAGAAAATTCAACTCAACGTCTTGGGAAATATCGGCAAACGCCTCAAGCTAAATGTCAACTACAATACGGAGAGCACTTTTGATTTTGAAAACCAAATGAAGCTGGGCTACACCGGCGATGAAGACCAAATCTTGCGAAAAATCGAACTTGGAAACGTGAGTATGCCACTAACCGGATCCCTGATACAAGGGAGTTCCAGCCTTTTCGGTGCAAAGATTGAAACGCAGTGGGGAAGATTAAAAAACACCACCGTTCTCTCACAGCAAAAAGGAGAACGAAAGGAAATAACGGTACAGGGAGGAGCGCAAACGCAAAATTTTGAAATCACCGCCGATAACTACGAGGCCAATAAACACTATTTTCTTTCCGGCTATTTTCGCAATCAATATGACAATGCGATGGCATCGCTGCCAGTTGTTAACAGCGGTGTTAACATTACCCGTATTGAAGTCTGGGTAGTGAACCAACAGGCCAATACTCAGGATGTACGCAATGTACTTGCTTTTTCTGACCTCGGAGAAAGTGAGCAGTTCATGTCGTCAGATTACAATTTCCAGACACTTGTAAACCCAGAAACTGTTGTCAACCCTGATAATGACAACAACGGAATGTATCAGCTCGCATTAGGCACCGAAGAGATACTGAATTTCACCGGAGCCAATGCAGCACTTGCGGCAACAGGTCTCGGACTGCGGCAAGGTATCCACTATGAAAGAGTCGGAAATGCACGAAAGCTGAATCCAAGTGAATATACCTACAACTCACGTCTCGGATTCATATCACTTCGCCAGGCACTCAACAATGCAGAGGTTCTCGCTGTTGCATACGAATATACTCTGAACGGACAGACCTTCCAAGTAGGTTCACTTTCACAGGACG
>JADLBA010000011.1 GCA_020848015.1 Crocinitomicaceae bacterium
GCACAAGGACCATTGCTGACAGTATATTCAAACACATTCAGGCCAATACTCAATCCTGTAATAGTCGTGGAGTTGCTTGTTGGCGAGTTGATCGTTCCTGTTCCGGAAACCAGTGTCCACAAAGCTGTGGCTGGAAGGCTTGTGGTTGTCCCACTCACAGTAACACTTGTCTGAACACTACATATAGACTGATCGGCTCCCGCATTCGCAGGAGCTTGCGCATTATTAAATACCGTAATGCTTACCTCATCGAAAGTTGATCCGGGGACACATGGCCCATTGATAATCGTCCATCTCAGAATATTGGTTCCTATTCCAAGATTACTTACTCCTGTGGTAGGACTTGATACATCGGCAAAAGTGGCTGATCCCTGAACAATCGTCCACAGACCTGATGCAGGGAATACTGCGGCATTTCCTGCCAATGTTGTAACAGGATTATTGGAGCACAACTGTTGATCGGAGCCTGCATTCGCGGGTGCCTGATTTCCAGGATAAACAAAAATACTCACGAGGTCATTCGTGTTGGAAGGTACGCATGGCCCATTGCTGACAGTCCAGCGGAAAATATTTTCCCCAACAGCAAGATTCGTTACCGCTGTGATCGGTGAATTAGGGAAGACAATATTACCGCTTCCCTGTACCAATGTCCATGTTCCTGATCCCGGCGAAATAACCGCAGAGGCACTCATTGTTGCATTTACAGGACTAACTCCATCAAAGCAGAAAGACTGATCAGGCCCTGCATTCGCCGGCAACTGATTCTGGTCGTAAACGAAAATCGTCATATCATCGAATGTCGTCCCTCCGGGACAAGGACCATTGTTCATCGTCCAACGGAATACATTCGTGCCGATACCCAACCCTGAAATATTAGACACCGGATTATTTACGTTGGCAATGGTTGCAGTTCCAGATATCAGAGTCCAAGTTCCCTGTGCGGGGAAAATGGCAGAGTTCGCCTGCATAATATATGTGCTCGTTGGCGTACAGAATGAAACATCCGGGCCGGCATTTGCCACCGGTTGTGTATTATCATAAATATAGATATTGACAATATCTGATGTCGCCGGTGGGCTGCAAGGCCCATTGCTGATAGTCCACTGAAATGAATTCAAGCCTACCGCAAGCCCTGTAACAGTACTTCCAGCATTGGACGGGTTCGTTATCGTGCCGCTGCCAGAAAGGCGTGTCCATGTTCCTGTCGCTGGAAAAATAGGCACATTACCTGCAAGCATCGTTGTGGTCTGAGGTAAACAGATAGATTGATCTGGTCCTGCATTAGCAACAGATTGTGTGGAAGAAAATACAGTGACAGTTATCTGGTCAGAAGTGGGTGCTGCACAGGGACCATTGCTGATTGTATATTCAAAAATATTAAGACCAACTCCCAGATTTGATACGGAAGTAGAACTGTTAGAGGGAGAAGCAATGGTTCCTGCTCCCGACACAAGTGTCCACAATGCAGTAGCGGGTGCCGTGAATGGTGTTCCGGTTAATGTTACTGCCGGTTGCGTACTGCAGATAGATATATCTGAACCCGCATTTGCGGAGGTCTGTGCATTATTAAATACTGTAATCGTCACCTGATCAGAAGTAACAGAAGGTACGCAAGAGCCATTGCTGATAGTCCACTGAAGTACATTGGTTCCAACACCGAGATTTGTAACTGCTGTCAAAGGATTCGATGCATTTGCGAAAGTGGCACTTCCCAGCACTACTGTCCACACTCCTGTAGCAGGCGCTACATAAGGGTTTCCTGCCAATACCGTATTTGGATTGGTAGAACACAACTGTTGATCGGAACCTGCATTCGCAGGTGCCTGATTTCCTGGAAAAACAAATATGGAAACTTCGTCAAAACTGGTTGGGGGCGCACAGGGGCCATTGCTGACTGTCCAGCGGAAAATATTTGTGCCCACGGGAAGATTTGTAATCGAAGTGGTGGGTGAGTTCACTGATCCTATTGTTCCACCTCCGGAAATAAGTGTCCAAGTTCCTGCTCCGGGAGCAGTGGTTATCGAAGCATTCATTACTGCATTTACAGGCGACACTCCGCCATAACAGAATGACTGATCAGGCCCGGCATTCGCAGGGGGTTGGTTAGCATCATAAACTGAAATGATGATGTCATCAAAGTTAGAACCGGCAGGACACGGCCCATTGGTAATGGTCCATCGGAAAACGGACGTGCCAACTCCAAGACCTGAAATAGTAGCGGTTGGGTTATTCACGTTTGAAATACTACCAGCCCCCGACACGAGCGACCATGTTCCAACAGCGGGGAACGTTACTGAGTTCGCCTGCATTACATAGGTGCTTTGCGGTGTGCAGAGCGATACATCCGGACCTGCACTCGGCCCCGACTGACCGCTGTCAAATATCAATATAGTAACATCGTCTGAGGTAATGCTATTACAGGCTCCATTATTAATAGTCCAGCGGAAAGTATTAGAACCTACTCCTAATCCTGTTACGGCTGAATTAGCTGAAGTTGGTGTTGTAATCGTCCCGCTACCGCTGATCAGTGTCCAAAGACCTGTCGCCGGAGAGAAGGGTGTGTTCCCTGCAAAAACAGTCGCTGTTGTGGGTAAGCAGAATGATTGATCTGCCCCTGCGTTAGCTATTGGGGCATTTACATTATATACTGTGACAGTAACCTGATCAGAAGTCGGGCTGCCGCATACTCCATTGCTGATCGTCCACTGATAAATATTTGTGCCGATGCTCATTCCCGTAACAGTCGAAACCGGTGAAGTAGCATTGGAAAATACTCCGGTACCGCTTACCACAGTCCACAAACCGGTTGCAGGAGAAGTAGCCGTATTGCCTGTCATTGCAATAGAGGTGATATTAGAACAGATATTCTTATCAATACCTGCATTTGCCGCCGGCTGCGCATTATTATATACAATGATCGTTACCTGGTCAGAAGTGGTGGGAGGCGAGCAAGGGCCATTCGAAATCGTCCATTGGAGAATGTTTGTTCCAAGACTCAATCCTGTGATGGTCGTTGTGGGATTGCTTGCATTCGCAAAGTTTGCGGTTCCCTGCACCACAGTCCACAATCCAGTAGCGGGAAAGGTTACATTATTACCGGCGAGAGTTGTGCTGATCGTTGTAGAGCACAATTGCTGATCGGCACCTGCGTCTGCCGCAGGCTGCGTACCGCGATACACCCAAATACTAATTTCATCAAAACTGGATGGTGGTGTACAGGCACCATTGCTTACAGTCCACCGGAAAATATTATGACCAACGGGGAGGTTGGTGATGGTTGTCGTTGGAGATGCCGGAGTGGTAATTGTTCCTCCTCCCTGTATAAGCGTCCACACCCCCGATCCCGGAGCAATCACTGCAGAACCACTCATCGTAGTATTTACCGGATTAACCCCATCATAGCACAGAGATTTGTCAGCACCTGCGTTTGCGGTCAACTGGTTGGCATTGAAAACAAAAATCGTCATTTCATCAAAACTGGCACCCACAGGGCAAGGGCCATTGCTAATAGTCCAGCGGAAAACATTGGTTCCGACACCGAGACCTGAAATGGTGGCCGACGAATTATTGGGATTCGAGATGGTTCCGGTTCCGGAAATTAATGACCATGTTCCCAGTGCAGGCGATGCTACCGCCGCCGCCTGCATCACGTAAGTGCTTTGAGGTGTGCAGAGCGAAGCATCCGGGCCGGCATCCGGACCGGCCTGCCCACTATCAAATAAGGTAAAAGTAACTTGATCAGAAGTGATCGTCCCGCAAGAACCATTATTGATTGTCCATTGAAATGTATTGGCTCCTATCCCAAGCCCGCTCACTAAAGAAGTTGGAGATGCAGGGTTTGCAATAGTGCCACTGCCCGAAATCAAAGTCCATTGACCGGTAGAGGGAAATAAAGGAGTATTTCCCGCAAAATTGGTTGAAGAGGTAGGTGTGCAGAAAGGCTGGTCCGCACCGGCATTAGCAGTAGGTGCGGTAGAAGAGAAAACAGTCACCGTCATCTGATCCATTGTAGGACTTCCACAACTGCTGTTGGTAATTGTCCACTGATAAATATTTGTACCAATACTCATTCCGGTAACAGAAGAGGTCGGCGAAGAGGCATTGGAAAATGTTCCACTACCGGCAATAACAGTCCATAATCCGGTAGCGGGAAGTGTCGCGGTATTTCCGGCGAGTGTTATCGAAGTGGTCGTTGAACAGATACTTTGATCGGGGCCGGCATTCGCGGCCGCCTGATTGGAGTTAAATACGGTAATGACAACCTGATCACTCAACATTGCAGGAGTGCTACACGGACCATTGTTGATTGTCCACTGGTAAACATTGTTCCCAAGCGACATACCTGTTACAGAAGTAGAAGGTGAAGTAGCATTGGAAAATACTCCTGTTCCGCTTACCACTGTCCATATACCGGTTGCGGGTGATAGGAGCGTATTTGCACTGAGTGATACCGAAGGCGTGGTAGAACATATTTGCTGGTCAGGCCCCGCATTAGCGGCTGTCTGATTGGGATTATAAACTGTGATGACTACCTGATCAGAAGTTGTTCCGCACGCACCGTTATTGATCGTCCACTGAAAAATATTAATTCCAACCGGTAGCGAAGTTATATTCGTTGTAGGAGTGTTGGGGGAAATGATTGTCCCACCGCCTGATACCAAAGTCCAAGTTCCTATACCAGGAGCGGTTGCGGCATTTGCGGCCATAGTAGCAGTTACAGGGGTAACGCCGTCAAAACAGAATTCGCGGTCAGTGCCAGCATTTGCTGCTGCTGCTGAATTATTAAAGACTGAAATCGTTACTTCATCAAAATTAGATCCCCCACAAGCTCCGTTGTTGATTGTCCAACGGAAAACGTTATTGCCCACGCCAAGATTGGTGATCGTGGATGTAGGTGAAGAGGGCGTTGTAATTGCTCCTGAACCAGCAATCAGAGTCCAGACTCCGGTCGCCGGCAGAGAAGGTGCTACTCCCTGCATTGTATAGGAGGTAGATGGAGTACACAACTGAGCATCCGGCCCTGCATTGGCAGGAGCAATGCCGTTATTGAAGATTGTAATCGTTACCTGATCGCTTTGAGGACTGCCACACGAGCCATTAGTAACTGTCCATTGAAAAACATTGTTTCCAATACTCATCCCACTCACTGTGGTGGAGGGAAGCGTGGGGCTTGCAAATGTGCCCGAACCGGTGACTACAGTCCAAAGACCGGTACCCGGTGCGGTAATGCTGCTTCCACTGAGTGTCGCAGTAAGGGGAGATCCAGAAAAACATAACTGTTGATTAGGTCCCGCATCAATGGCCGGCTGTGATGCCGGATAAACAGTAATGATTATTTCATCAAAAGTGATCGGGTTTGCGCAAGGCCCATTATTCAGCGTCCATCTGAAACGATTCGTTCCAAGTGTCAATCCGCTAACGGATGTATTCGGAAGATTGGCATTGGCAAATGATCCCGTTCCCTGAACAACAGTCCATAACCCGGTCGCAGGGGAAATCGGGGAATTTCCTGCAAGCGTGGCAGAATTGGTGGGCAGGCAAATTGACTGATCGGGTCCCGCATTCGCGGCGGGTGAGGCAGGATTGAAAACTGTAATCTGAACATCATCTGTCAATGTCCCGCACGGGCCATTCGAAATAGTCCATCTGAAAACATTCGTGCCAATAGTGAGACCCGACACACTGGTAGAAGACGCATTCGCATTTGCAAAATTACCACTTCCTGATACCACGCTCCACTGCCCAGTAGCCGGTACCTGAGGGGCATTGCCGGCAATAGCAATACTGCTGAACGATCCCTGACATGCGGTTTGATCGCTCCCCGCATTCGCCGCCTGATGATTCTGATTATACACATAAATAATCATCACATCATTGGTCTCTCCTCCCGGACATCCTCCGTTACTGATATTCCATCTGAAAGTATTAACCCCGATCGCAAGATTAGTCACCAGAGCGTTGGCGGAGTTAATATTAGATATCGTCGCATTACCGGAGAGAATTTCCCAAGTGCCCTGACCTGTAAAGCCGGGATTGTTCGCCTGCATTGTATAAGTAGTTCCTGAACACAGACTCGCATCAGGGCCTGCATTTGCATTTGGTGGAGTTCCGGAGAACACAAATACCTGCACCAGATCAACATTATTAACCGCACAAGAAGGATAATCCTGGTGCCATATAAAAGTATTGACTCCCGGCGAAAGCCCTGTGACACTCGTTGTCGGCGAGTTGGGTGTTACAATCACTCCGGTGCCCTGCGCTACCGTCCAATATCCATTGGCGAGCGGATCCGGGTTAACAGCAGACAGAGTAGTAGTATTGACTGAGCACAAAGTTTGATCCGGCCCTGCATTGATGGGTGTGTTTGGTTTCACCACCTTAAATACTATATCAATACTGCTTTGGAAACCAAAACTATTAGTCACTATAAAATTCACGGTATCATATCCGGCAAAGTTGGCGGGAGCAGTATATCTGAAACAAGAGTCATAAGGCGATGATGGTGGTGCAAGCACAATTGTTCCAAGATTTCCAGAATAGGAAGTGATCTCATTGTCTCCTGCACAACTCACCACTTTCAGACAATGATCCATACTCTGCCCCTGACAAAGAGGTCCGAGCTGGTAAATATTGGTCGGGAGATTAGATGTTGGATCGAGAAATTCAAAAGCATCATCAAAGCCCGACAGATAGCCATAAGCTCCCGTTTTCCCCGCATTCCCTGTCAACCATCCCGCATGAAAAAAACCGTTAGACTTTACAATATTATTATTCGAAAGAGAATTCGTCGGGAGTGTAACACTCTTCCATCCGGGAAGACCGGGAATATTGTTATAAATTACTCCGGGAACACTTTGATAAAATACGTTGTTCACTTTTAGTGTTGACTCAGCAGCAGGGCTGACCAACAACTGCATAATTTGCTGACTGGTATTTGATGTAAATTTTGAGAACTCGATATACCGGCTTCCGGTACACTGCAACTGTGGCATAATACTCATATCCACCTCATCATCCTGAGAAGTACCACTAACGTGATAAACATAAGATGGTTTATCAGTTCTAATGGAATGGGGAGCACCGAATGATCCGGTCAGAGTCCAATCGAAATATTGTCCCGCATTAATAGTGGCCGAAGGGGAACCGCTTCCGTCAATGAAAACTTTTGTACTGTTCTGCGTTGCCACTACAATCGCATAATCATACGGGTTATTGTTGTTTCCTTTGATTACGGCATACGACGTTCCTATCAGGGGAACGGGAACCAATTGATCCGTGCCACCATCTGCAGCATCTGCACCGCTTCCACTTATTCTTGTATGAGTTGACCCACTGATGACAACGATGTCTTTGTTAGATGTAACATGCGCCCCTGTGACGTGCTGATTGGTTACATTGCTTCGTATCAGGTAACACTGGTTTTTATTCAGCGTAATGTTGTATGGATTGGCAAGATCACCCGGACCGGCAAGAAACATATTATAGGGAGTCGCAATAGAAATGGAGGTATTATCTTCCATCGCCATTACCGAAATAAAGTGGAATTCGTTCGAGCCATAACTCGATGAATTATTTCTCACCTGAGATCCACACCAGAAATCTTTTCCCCTTCCATTTTTTCCTTTCAGCGTAATAAGTGTCTGATTAAATTCTGCTGATACTTTATGAATACATTGAATCGGAGCCGTTGAAGTGATGATAAAACCATTGTTGGTGATCACCTGATTGGGAATATTGGTCTGTCCGAGTGTTGCACTCAGCGGAATGGAAAGCGGCGCACCGGAAGTCACCGTTCCGTTATAAACAAAGGTCGTCCCGTCGGGGGTTTCTACATGTACGCCCACCGAACTGGAATAAGGTGTGGTAATGAATAGTTCAGAGGGAGAATTTTGGTCGCTTACCCCGGTTTCCCAAATCGGAGGCATCCAAAACTGATAGTCGAACTGAGACCATGCCTGAAGTCCGGAAGACAATAGTAAAATTATCAGAAGACTTTTCAGAACTCTTGTCTGTTCAGTTATTTTCCCGGAATTTTTTCTGGAAACGTAAGAAATATCCATATTATAGGGCTTCAGTGGTTAAGCAACCAACAAGGTCAACTACCTAAATTTTACAGGTCGGTTAAAAAACAATATTCAACGCCGTAAATTTCCTGTTTGTACCCCTACTCATTCGAGTGAGAGATAACAAGATTTCAACACCGTTTCGTGAATGTGCTTAAATATCAAAATCACTGTCAAGCAATAACTCCGAAAAAGCAATTCACTCTTTAATAAACCGAAGACGATACCACTCTTCGTCTGCGCTTACTCTCAGAAAATAAACGCCGGATGGCAACTGCGACACATCTAGTTTGTCCTGATCCTCTTCCAAGCTACCCTTTATCAGGCATTTGCCCGAAAGATGAGTGATCTGGTACTCGCTGAGACGAAGTTGTCCATCGCGGGAAATAGTTAAAAAATTCCCTGCGGGATTAGGAAAAATGGAAAGGTTAGTTTTTTGAAATTCTTCTACTCCAATAAAAATGTCAAGTGGTTCACTCTGGATAATACACCCATAAGATGTTCCTACTTCAACAGTATAGGTTCCGTTTTGCGGATCAATAATATAAAACGAAGTCGCACCCTCTACTGCCGCCCCATCGAGGTACCACTGGTAAGATTCATAGTTCTCATCAACAAGCATTTCATCCATCACCGCATTGTATATGGGGGTGATCGAAGGACAAAACAAGAACTCATCGCTGGTAGCCGAACAACCATATATATTAGTCACCAGTACACTGTAATTTCCTCCGGCAGTCATTTCTATCGAAGAATTACTTTCTCCTTCTATGGGTATCCCGTTGAGCATCCATATATATCCCGACAAGGAGCCGTCGGTGCAGGTTAGTGTATTGCTATCGGCTACGTAGGTAGGATCTGGTATTGGAAATACACTGATTACTGAAGTATCGGTAATATCATTTATCACATTTGCTACCACTGTCGTGGTTCCCGTTGTGCCATTACCCGAATTGAAAGAGAGTGTTCCACTGCTCATCGTCAGCGTAGCGGTGCCAAGATTGTCATCGGGACTTACTACATCATCATCCCAAAAGGTAATGGTATAGGGAGGGTTTAGTAATTGTATGGATAGACCCTGCCAGGAGGCAGTGCTTACATTGTCAATAAAAGAGGACGTATAAACAAGATTTGCATCGCCATCATTGATCGTGAAATAAGGGTCTGCCGGTGCTGAGAAAAAATCATCTACATCTCCATCCCAATTGCTGTTCATAGTTCCGAGATAAACAGACTGAAGTACAAGCCCAGCAATAACGGTATTAAGCGAAACTGCATAATCTCCAGGGGTATCATATACAACAACCGGCGGATGCGCCACAGTACTACCTTCACCATTTCCGAAATCCCATACATACGTGGTGACCTGCGCAGAATTTCCTGCAAGCACAGCATCGAAATCAACACTCAACGATCCGCATCCGGCCGCATTATTATATGTAAAACTGTTAGTTCCACCTGCTCCAGGCTCCACCAATAGTGCATAGTCAAATGTTTGAACCTGGTTCCCTTCAATGCCAAATGCCACACCTGTCACATTTACCGTAATTGTCATAGTATATGCCCCCGGCAGAACAGGTGTACCGCATAAAGTAGCACAACCGTAGTTCTCGCCATCAGAGGGATGGTAAGTCTGATCATCATCATTGATGGTATAGTTTATCCCGTATGGAAGCCCTGTTACTGACGCTATATTTACAGAAAGAAGTGTTATCTGAAAACCCGACTCGGGATCATCAACAACAGCGGGCAAATAAAAAGTAAGGTTTTGCTCATAATAAACGCCGGCGGTAGCGGATGGTAATTCCTGCGGACAAATAGCCGGGAAATTATTAGGGCTAACGCATGATAAGTCCGGAGTGCAAACCGGACATTGAGCCGCTGCGGTCAGTAGGGAACACAACAAACAAATTGTATAAATAAATCTCATCTGACGCATATATTATACGCAATGATAAAAAAAATACCTATACGCACAGCAAACCAATATTATATGTTCGGCATCCCTGAATGAAATGTTGAACACTTCTTTAAAATCCGGTGTTTCTTATTTTTCCAATTAATAACTTCGCCCACCAATTAATTTGCTTTTAATAAAATCCAAGGCATGAAAAAACTACTATTTGTTTTTGCACTTTTTCTTTCATCGGTTACCTATGGTCAAATAAAATTTACTACTGTTGACCCTTATTCCAAAGGTATAACGATCAAGAACTTCGGCAGTTCGAACACAAACATCTCAACCTACCGGCTTAACTCACTTTTAGAGTCACAAACCCTCAACCAGACGGGGGTTACCATTATTTCCGGCGACTTTGATCTTTCACCGGGGGAATCGGTGTCAGTAAAATGGAATTCAGCCACAGGTTTTAATATGGTCTCCAGCGATCTCTGTCTCTATTTACCGACGGGAGACCTTGATGATTTCACAAATATAGTTGCCTTCATGGAATACAATGCCGGTGGGCAGGGTCGCGAAAATATTGCAGTCAATGCAGGATTGTGGGTCGTGAATACTTTCGTCACGGGAAGCGGACCCTTCTATTATTCCGGTGACGGCATACAAAGTGGTTATGAATACTGGGGTGTTGAAATGCCCGGTATTGGAAGCATTCCTGCTGTTGTTATCAACGAAATTGATGCAGATCAGGTGGGAGTTGATACTCTTGAATTTGTGGAGCTCTTCGGAACTCCCCTCGCTTCGCTGGATGGTTTGATCCTTGTTTTTTTTAATGGTTCCGCAGTTAATAATGGGAGTTATAAAGCCATTCCGCTCAGCAGCACCCTTGACCTGAACGGCTTTTTTGTCGTCGGAAATCCCTCAGTCTCCGGAGTAAATATTACCTTCCCCAATGATATTCTCCAAAATGGAGCTGATGCCGTTGCAATCTATCAGGGAACCATTGCAAGCTGGCCTTTTGGAACTCCTCCTACCAATAATAACCTTATTGATGCCGTCGTCTATGGAACAAGCGATGCAGATGATGTTGATCTCCTCGCGGCGCTGACACCGGGCCAGATACAAGCCAATGAATCTTCTTCGAATGTCAATTCTATTTCAAAATTGCCTGACGGCGGTGCGCCTTTTGAAACCTCCCTGTTTGTTGCACAACCGCCCACACCCGGAGAAACAAACGTAATCCCCCTGGAGTGCGACGGAGGAGAAATTGCCCTCGAAAATTCAGAAACAAGTTTATCTCTCTGTAGTGAAGACCCCCTACTACCGGTTACTTTTCTCAATTCATCCACTACGCTGGTACCCTACATTTATGTTATAACTAACTCCGGTAATCAAATTATCTCTATTAACTATGACGGGATCATAGACTTCACTTCTTTTGCTGAAGGAGAAATGCATATTTGGGGAGTATCTTATACGGGAACTCTGACTGCTTCCACAATTTTGGCGGGACAACCTGTTGCCTCTATTACATCTGACGACTGCTATTCCATCAGCGGAAATTTTATTACAGTTACGAAAGCGCCATGCCAAGTTGTCTGCGATGGTGGACAGGTTACTACAAGCAATGCAGAAAATAATATTATCCTTTGCAGTGAAGATCCCGGACTCGCTGTTTCATTTACCAACAACTCCTCCAGTTCCGGCACCTACGTGTATATTGCTGCAAATTCCAGCAACCAGATCTTCTCTGTTGATGCCGATGGTACAATAGATTTTACTGACTTTGCAGATGGCGAAATCCATCTGTGGGGTTTGTCATACACCGGAACGCTTAACGGATCAACCATTGTTCCAGGATCACCCGTTGCTTCTATAGTATCCGACGGTTGTTATTCTCTCAGCTCCAACTTTGTAACGGTAACTAAATCTCCCTGTGGCTCTAATGTTTGCGATGGGGCGACTGTTTTATCCAACGATGGCTCAACACTGCTTACCTTCTGTATTGACGGAAATGACGATGTTGTTGCGTTTTCAAATACCTCTGAAGAAGGGGTCTCCTACTCATATATTGTATCAAACAACGGTATTATTACAACTGTTACAGATCAGCCGGTCAATTTTGATCTCTTCCCCGCGGGAACCTACTCCGTAAAGGGAATTTCACACACCGGAGCGCTCAATGCATCTACCATTGAACCCGGTGACAACGTTGCTTCAATTGCAACAGTGAGTGGCTGTATGGAATTTTCTTCTAACCAGATTACCGTTGTGACGACCGAGTGTACAGTAGTTGAGGGATGTACTGAACTTTTCTTTTCCGAATACCTCGAAGGTCTCAGTAACAACAAGGCTCTCGAGATTTACAATCCTACAAATTTTACCGTTGACCTTTCCCATTACTCTATCAAGTCGTATATGAACGGCTCTGCTACTTTCACCTATGCATTACCACTCAGCGGAATGCTCGCTGCCGGCGAAACATTCCTCATAGTAAATTCAAGTGCGGATCAGACATTGTTGAGCCTTGCCGACCAAACAGGGGGGCAGGTGGCAACATTCAATGGCAATGATGCCATTCAATTGTTGCACGATGGAGTGGTTATAGATGTTATAGGAATAGCAGGTATTGATCCGGGAAATAATATCGGTTGGGCGGTAGGCAGCGGCACTACATACAATCACGATCTTGTGAGAAAATCTTCCGTTACTTCCCCGACGACCAACTGGACCTATTCTACCGGGCAGTGGGAAGTATATTCACCTAATGACTTCAGCCATGCCGGTAGCCATATTGCTGCAACATGCAGCGATATTCCCCAAATCGGGTTTACTGCAACTGTTATTGAAGTAGAAGAAGATGCCGGCACGGTCACCATATCTGTACAAGCCTATAATATCCCCGCTCCAATTGATATTACCGTTGATGTAACATCCAACTCAGCTATTCCAGACGAAGATTACACCAATATATTTCCTGTTACTTTGAGCTTTGCCGCCGGAACATCCATTCAAACGATCAGTATTCCGATTATAGATGATGATATAGAAGAGGAAGATGAGTTCCTTTGGCTCACTCTCGGAAGTGCCACTACCGTTAACTGGGTACAACAGGAGATAAACATTATCATCAACCACAACGATCAGGGATATCCTCTTTATACTATTTCACAAATCTCAGGAACTAATCCTGCCGGTGTTCTCGATAGTCTTGGTGTTTATTGCGAACTTCGCGGAATTGTGCACGGCATTAATTTTAATGCTTCGGGTCTGCATTTCCACCTCATTGATCCTACCGATGGCATCAAGGTTTTTCTTCCTACCGGAAACCTTGGTTATACCGTGAACGAGGGCGATTCTATTGCCGTTCTCGGAGAAATTTTTCAATTCTACGGCCAGGCCGAAATTCGCCCTGATGGAATTCAGGTACTCGGCTCCGGCAATTTACATATCCCCGATGTTGTAAGTATTTTGAGCGAAATAAACGAAAGTCATCTTGTTACTCTGCGCTGTGTTTCGCTGTCTGATGTCGGCGAATGGGATCATTCAGGAAACGGATTTTATGTCCATGTAACGGATGGCACAAATGTGAATATGGTTCGCATTGATGCGGATGCATCAGACCTGTTCAGCATGAATGCACCCCAAGGGCACTTTACTATCACCGGTATCGTTGAACAGGAGGATGAAACATCGCCGTATAACTCAGGATACTCATTGTGGCTGCGCTCTGTAAACGATATTACCGAAAATGTATTTGCCAGTTTTACCACATACAACCCATTGCTATATGGAGATAATGGAGCATCAGTAACATTCAATAATGAGAGTTCCGGTGCAGTCTCTTATCATTGGAGCTTTGGCGATGGTGAGGCAAGCGACGATACATCTCCTTCCCATGAATATGAATACGACTGGCTCGTTCTCAACGAAGATTTTATTATTACACTCATTGCAACAAACGGGGCAAATTGTTCAGACGAACTGTCTATCTCAATAGATGCTGTTTATACAGGTATTGAAGAGGTCAATGCAATAATGAATCTCTATCCAAATCCAGCATCGGAAATCCTCCATATTGTCTCCGACTCTAAAGTGCGCGATTATTATCTTATTGATCAAACCGGAAAAGTGGTGTTATCAGAATTGGGAGTAAATGAATTCCAGACAACTGCTGACCTGTCAACGATTGCCTCCGGGATTTACACAATGAAAATCAGGATTGACAACGGAACCATTTTCAAGCGAATCATCAGGAATTGATCTTTTCTGTTTTATAAAACTAAAAAGAGGGGCTTTCAAAAATGAAAGCCCTTCCTTTTATATCAAAACCATGGTTATGTTCCTTCTCAATGGCTCCCTAAATCACTGCGGCCAATATCAAAGCCCTGTGCTTTGAGAATACTGCCTGCTTTGAGGGCAAACCAAGCAAGGTATAGGAAACAAAATACAGTCACCCAATAGCTGATATGAATGCCTTGGTTGTCGGCTATCCATCCCTGAAGCGGTGGAATGATCGCCCCTCCAACAATCATCATAATAAGAAATGCAGAGCCCTGCCCTGCATATTTACCAAGGCCGGTAATACTCATAGCAAAAATGCAGGGCCAGCCAATGCTGCACCAGAGTCCTCCGCTGATAAATGCAAACATCGCTGTTTTGCCTTCAGTAAAAAGTCCTACAAGCATGGAACAAAGCCCCAGTATAGAAAAAATAAAAAGCATCCTGGATGGGTTTTCCCTTGCAGAAAAAATTCCGGCGACGAGCAATAAGACACCAATAACATAAATATACAAATCGCTTGTTTCATTTCCGCGCAAGTGAATAACAAACAATATCAATGAAAAAGCGACTGCGGGAATAATGAAAGTCAGAATTGTTCTCATCGCTTTTGAAAGCCTGAATGCACTCAGTGCCCCGGTCCACCTTCCGATCATAAGGCTTCCCCAGTACAATGCAATGTATCTTCCGATTTCCGAAACTTCATAACCACCAAAATTTTGCTGCCGCAAAAGATCTCCCATATTGCTCTGGATAGAAACCTCTACTCCCACATAAACAAAAATGGCGAGCATTCCCCATTTCAGTTGAGGA
>JADLBA010000012.1 GCA_020848015.1 Crocinitomicaceae bacterium
AAAGACACGGACACCGCAGACTCAATTTCTTATGTGTACCGTTTTTGAAGATGAGGAGAGCATCTTCAATGCGCTCAAGGCGGGTGCATCCGGTTATATTTTAAAGAATGTTACAATTGATGAATTGGTAAAACATATCCGCGAAATTTATGCGGGGTTGTCGCCGATGTCCGGATTGATTGCACGCAAGGTCATCATGCATTTTCAGCAGCCCACTATGTCTGATGAGGCGCGCTCTCTGCTGAGTCCGAGAGAACAAGAGGTACTACAGTATTTATCGCGTGGGTTGCGCTATAAAGAAATTGCCTCGAAGGTCAACCTGAGTGCAGAAACAGTGAGAACCCATATCCGGAATATATATATCAAACTGCAGGTAGATAATAAAACGGAAGCGATCAACAAGGTATATCGCCGGTGAGATTATTCGTTTTAAAGAAATACTCAGGAGGATATGCTGAAGTACTAAGGAGGGTTATACGTTTTTTTAGTGCAGACCTCACCGGTAAGGATGGGAGCAGAGGTGCTGCCGGAATCACTTTTCTTTTTTCTTTTTCAAAATCAACCCTATCTCCATTGCATAATGAAGCGGGTCAACACCGGGCACTGCCTGCTCAAGAGTGTATGTATAGACACCATGCGAAGGGTAATTTTTTTCGGCATCTATTACGTATTCAAGGTCAATAATATCAAACCCTTTTTCTCCGATAAATTGACCGCTTGAGTCTCTCACCGGTATTTCAATATCCCGGATGGTCTTCTTTCCTGAAGGTGCATTCTCTGTCATGCGAATGATGACTTTGTCGAACATATATCCGGTGGCATAGCGGAAAGCGAGAATGAATTTGAGAGGCGTACTGTTGTCTCTGATATCAATGTCGAAAGTACGGGGATCGCTCTTCTTCCATTGAACATCGGAGCCGAGTTCCTTGTACTCCTTATATACAATTTCGTCACCGCTGCAGGCTATGAACAAAAGAGAAACAAAGAATAGGGCAATTATTCTTTTTATGGAATGCATACCGGAAAAAGTGTATGTTGAATTTATTCTATTCATTTTTCCGGCACCTGGAAGATGCTTTTGATCCATACCATATCTCCCTCAGAGTTATAGACAGAAATGGTCATGGTTCTTTCTCCTTTCTTCCCACTGAAACCAAGCGTGGCAAAGTTTCGCTGTGTTACCATTGTTCTGTCAACACGCAGGGTATTTTCTTCTTTCGACGAAGTGTAAGGAGAGCTGGTTAGCGGTGATACTGTAAGGTCGTAAATATCTACACCTGTATCAAGAGCAAGTTTGCTGAGTTCGGTAAAATGCCTGTCGCCGGTAATAAATACAACACCTTTAATGTTGTTGCTTTCTATCAGGTCCAATATGGTTTGGCGTTCTGTAGGGCAAGTGGCATAGGTCTCATACCCTGCATAGGTATTCAAAAACTGCCCGCCCATTACGACCAGTTTGAATGGAGCCTTGCTGAATTTTAATGACTGTATCAGCCAGTCAATCTGTTTTTTCCCCAGAAAGGTGCACCCTTGCCCGTTGACGTTCGGTGCCACACGATAGTAGCGATTGTCGAGCAGGAAAAAATCAATGTCACTCCATGAAAATTGAGTAGTGATGCCCTCTCCTTCTTCCTCTCCGGGAAGGCCATAAGACGGGTTAGCCCAGAAATGTTTGAAGGCATCCAGCGTCCAGTCTTTGTGTATATAACTTCCATTGCCATCATTGGGGCCAAAATCATGATCATCCCAAATAGCGTAGTTTGCGCAGGAAGAAAGGAGGTTCTTCAACTCTGGAGTGTCTCTCATATCTGAGTAGCGGTGTATAATGCCGGAGCGGCTGTTGAAGTCCACCTCGCGCAGATAGACATTGTCTCCTCCCCACAGCATCAGGTCGGGTTTGGTAGCGAGGATAGAGGAGAATATCTGATAATCTCCGCCATAGGGATTGCCTGGTCTATCGTATTGTTCTTCATTGATAAAAACACAACTTCCCAATGCTACTTTAAACGGTGGAGGATCAGTGCGGTATTGCCATAGTGCCTGAGTAGTTAAGCTGTATGGAATGGTATTGCTGCCGACAATATATTTATAGGTCGTTGCAGGTTCGAGGTCTGTCAGATAAAAGGTGGCGGTATTTCCGAAGAGGCTGTCGGGTTTGAGTTCGATTTTTTTCAAGTCCTTCATATTTTTTTCGGGCCAGTAGGTAAGTATAACCGGCTGGCTTGAAGATGCCTGCACCCACACGGAGGCTTCGCGCATATCTATATGGCCGAGCATGGGGCCAGATAAAAGTTTGTACTGACCACATAGGTTGAGACAACCTGCAAAAAATAAAAATACAATGAGAATGGATTTCATAAATGGTTGTTCCTGTTTAAAGTTTCGGTACTATCTTTTTATTTTCAAAGAAAACAACTTCCAGTTGATCAACTGTTTTCTTCCAGTTAAAGTTTTGCTGTACGTATTTTTTTCCTTCGCGGCCTTTTTCAGCAGCTATTTTTTCTGAGTTGAGGAGATGAAGTACTTTTTCTGCAAACTCTTCCGGTTCATCGGTGATAGATAAAAAATTTGCCGAACCCTCTCCGAGCGCTTTTGCGGCCAATGGTGAAGTAACGCAGGGGAGTTCCATGGCCATCGCTTCGAGGAGTTTGTTTTGCATACCGCTGCCGATTCTCAGTGGCGCTACAAAAATGCGGGATGAATTGTATGCCTCTCTGATATCGTCCATCCACCCGGAGACAGACACATTTTTCTGTTTCAGCCCTACAACCTCTTTTGCGGGATTGGCACCGGCAATAAGCAGTTGTATTTCTTGCCTGCGGCGATGGATCAGAGGCAAAATTTCTTTTACAAGAAAAACTGCACAGTCAATATTTGGAGGATAGCTCATATTACCCGTCAGTACCAGGTCATATTTTTTTTCTGAAGAAACTGGCTGAAAATAAGAATCATCTACCCCGTTCGGAATTACCTCAATGGTATTTCTCCTGCTGTGATAGATCAATTGCTGATCCTGTTTGCTGATAATAGTGTGCCGCTCGAAATAATCAAAGATCAGGTTTTCATAAGCTACAAGTCGCTGCGCTTCGATTCTCAATAGCGATCTCAAGAAAAATGGGGCTGAGGTTATTCTTCTATGGAGACCTGCACTCAGGGCATCCATATAGTCGAGTGTTTTGGGAAAGTTGTGTAGATTTTTCACATATTCACTGCATCGGATCAACTGGCAGTAAATATGATCAGGATGAAAATCTTCGATCTTTCTCTTTATTTTTTTTGCAACGGTGCGCTGGTAGAAATAATGAACCTGAAACGGTTTATCGGAAAAAAGTCCGATAAATAATCGCCACAATATCAGCCATCGCTTCAGATAAAAAATGTGCAGTTCGCTGACTATACTTCTGAGATGCGCTTCGTGCACCGGTTGAATTTTCGTGTCAGAAAGACAACAGAGCATGACTTCGTGTTTCTCAGCGAGGCACTTCAACTGATGATAAGCGCGGAGTTTATCTCCTTTTTCTAACGGATAAGGGACACGGGAGAGAACAACTGCGATCTTCATGCTTTGCGAAGTTCCTTATAAAATGATATCAACTTTGCAGTAATTGTAGTGAGATCAAAATGTTGCTTTGCGTGTATCCTCCCTTCTTTGCCAAGTTCTTCTGCAACTTTTGGGGAGCTGACCAGGAGGTCAACAGCTTCCACCCACGATTCTACATCATTGGCAATAAGGATATTTTTTCCCGGAATGCAGTCAATACCCTGTGCCCCGATAGTGGTAGAAATAACTGATTTCCCCAGCGCCAGACCCTCGATGATCTTGACCCGGATACCACTTGCAGAAAGCAGCGGAACAATCATCGTTGATTTGCTGCGCATAAAGGCTTTGGCATCTTCTACCTCACCTATCACTATAACATTCGGAAACTTATTGCCGATAATATTTTCCGGCATTCCTCTTCCCGCCAGATAGAGTTTCAGTTCGGGAAACCGGCGGTGTATTTCCGGCCAGATGTCTTCTATGAACCACAGAATACCTTCGAGGTTAGGGCTCCAGTTCATTGAGCCAAGGTGAAAGAGCGATGGTACTTCCGGTAAACTATCCTCTTCTGGATAATCATCCACTCGAATGCCGAAAGGTATATTCCGGATGATTTTTTTTACGCCAAGGGCTTCAAAACGGTTTTTATCTTCCTCGCTGATCGCTGCAATTCCGTTGACAGATTTAAGAATGTCGAGCTCATAATTTTTGAGTTGATTGCTGAGGTATTTCAGATAAGCTCTTTTTGCAATGTTGCGGGTGCCGGAGGCAATTTTTTCCCAAATTACAAACTCGAGATTATGTGATCTCAAAACGATGGACGCATTGCTGTACCGCTTGATGGTACTGATATAAGGAGTCATGAAGAGACTTTCGAGATGTATAATATCGAATTTTCTTTTTTTCAGCAGACGGGTAAGGGCGATGTCATAATCCGGGCTGAAGAATCTGCTGATATTGTAGGAATCGGATGTCATGAAGTTCGAAAATGCATCAATCATGTTAATTCTTGTATCCACAAAAACTCCTTCTATTTCAGTTTTGTCAAGATAGTCTGCCGGCATCGCCGATGGATTGAAGGGGTGTTTGCGGGTAAAAATGGTGAGAATTTTTACCTTGTGTCCGGCAGACATCAGCCCGGTGGTTACATTGTTCATAGCAATGCATCCACCGTCAATAGCGGGTAATGGAGGTTTGTGGCAGAGTTGAAGTATTTTCATTTACCTGGCCGGAGTTTTAAAAATACAAGGACACGATTCAATGCCGCAATGTAGGTATCCCTTTCTACCAGTGCTGCTTCTTTGGTTGCCTTATAGGTAAGCCAGATACTCAGTGGGAGCATAAAAGCAGTGCTGAGCCACATCCCTAATGCCGGCTCAATGATCATGGTCTTTGCCATCCGTTCTCCTGCAGTGGTGAGCAACTGATAGATAATAAACAACAAAAGTGCAATTACGGTAGGGAAACCAAGCCCTCCCTTTCTGATAATTGCACCTAAAGGAGCGCCGATAAAAAAGAGTACTAAGCATGCCGCCGAAAGAATAAACTTGCGGTGCCATTCGATAAGGTGACGGCTGAGAAACCTCTCTCGTGTAAGCGCTTCCTCTTCAATCTTATCAATTGAGTCTTTGCTTCTGCGACCACTTTCTCTCGCGGCAGTAACAGCTTTGAGTTGATCACCGGCGGACAGTTGGTCGAAAAACCATTCCGGATTTCCCGATTGTGCCACTGTATGATTGCTATCCGGAAGATGGAGCATTCTTATGCTGCTCGCGGCTATCTGGAGCTTTACGCTGTCAATACGCAAACGCATACTGTCCACCGCATGATCAATTTGCCGGATTGTCATCATCTCATAAGAGTTGCGGAAGATATCCTCGTTATTGTCTTTAAAAGCGAGCGAGCTGAGGTCGAGCCGCAATACCGTGCTTTCAAAATGATTTGAAATAAAAGGAAAAATTTTTTCTTTTCTTTTACCCAGCTCATCTTGTTCGTCATAAGAATAGCCATCATAGAGGGTCATGATCAGAAAACCCTTGTCGTCGGTTTGCTCCATTACTCCGCGTCTTGCCCTGATTACGGTGCGGTTTCCCCTCCTTGAATCTCGGTGGTCGTAGATCAGTACGTCGTTTAGTTCATTGGTTTGTTTGGACTTACTCTGCACCCGGATGCTGATTCCTTCAATGCCATTGTAAAACACGCCATCGGTGAGATTCAGTGCCGGCTTGTGCTGAACAATGCTGTAAAGGAGTGTCCTGAATTTGAGGTTGGCAATCGGCCATACATTATTGGCAAATAAAAAGGCCCCGATCGAAAGCACAATATGGAAGATGATCAGTGGGCGCATGATATTGAATAGTGGAACACCGGCACTTTTCATCGCGGTCAGCTCGTTGTTTTCTGAAAGTGCTCCCATGGTCATAATACTGCTCATCAGAATCGCTAACGGGAGTGCCATATTTACGATCCGCGCAGAAGCGTAAACTAATAGCTTAATAATAACCATCAGCTCCAGACCTCGCCCCATCAGGTCGTCGAGATATACCCAGACAAACTGCATTTCAAAAATGAACATGGCTACCAAAAAGGTAATGATGAAGGGGCCGATATACGACCGCAGAAGGAGTATGGAGAGCTTATTCAATGCCTCGTTCAGTCTTCTTTGAGAGCCGGTAAAGGTATTCTTTAATGAAGCATGGCACAAGTCGCCCTTTACAGAAGATGGCTTTGGCTAATATGAAACCCAAGCACATAATCGGATTTAGGGTCGCGTATCCTCCCAGTAGTATATTGTAAAGAAGAATTGAATGAATGAATAAAAACATGAGATTCCTTTATTAACTTATGATTGAATTTTGATGGACGAGCCGCACCCTTATATTCGCCCCCTGCAAAACCAAATATGAACCTGTAATTTTTTTTAAGTCAATGAAAAAGTTATTCTATACCCTTATTTTTCTTCAGCCACTGCTCTTTTTCGCTCAGGAAAAGCCCTATGGATACAACATGAGTGAGGAAGAGCTGAATAGAATAGGGATGATGGAACTGGAGCGTTACGATATTGATAAACTGGTAGCAGAAGCGGAGGCAGATGATAAAATGGGATATATGGCAATGTTCGGAAAAATTCTCGATCAGCACGTTGATCCGACATCTGCGGGAACTTGGTCAGAGATAGAAGACGGCGGTCGCCTATGGCAACTGCGCTTCCGTACATTAGGTGCTAAAGCGGTCAGCGTATTCTTCGATCATTTTTTTCTTCCAGAGGGGGCCACTCTTTATATATACAGCGCAGATCGCGAATGGTTTGAAGGCCCTTATACATTTGAAGATAACAAAAGCCACGGCCGTTTCCGAACAGCAGAGGTTTTTGGCGATGAAGCAATACTCGAGTACCGCGAGCCTGCGGGTGTTATAGGCTCGCCCCAATTGGGAATCAGAGGGTTTGGTTTATTTTATCGTTTTATCAACGACCTGCGTCCGAGTCATATTGTACGCGGGGGATCAGATCCGTGCGAAGTGGATGTGAACTGTCCTGAAGGAAACACCTGGAGCCAGCAAAGAAATTCTGTGGTACATCTGGGATTAGTCGCCGATGGCGGGGTTGGCCTTTGTACAGGCACGATGGTAAACAATACCTCCTATAATTGTAAAAACTATATTCTAACAGCGATGCACTGTACGCTGGGAATGTCAGCAAACGACCTGCTTGATACGCAAATCAGGTTCAACTATCAGCGGTCTGGTTGTGGTACCGGCAGCGCACCTACCACCCAGTCGCGAGTAGGAGCTTATCTCCGTGCAGACAGCAATGACAATGGAGGGCAATCAGGATCTGATTTTGCGCTTCTCGAAATGGAAGATGCCATTCCTACTAACTGGAATGTCTTCTATGCCGGCTGGAATGCGAGTACCTCTGTTCCCGCTTCCAGCGGAGGTATCAGGGTAGTAGGCATTCATCATCCGAGCGGTGATGTGAAAAAAATATCTACCTCAAATTCAGTGACAAGTGCTACCTGGGGAGCCGCCAATAATCACTGGCGGGTGGTGTGGAAACAAACGGTAACCAACTGGGGAGTGACCGAGCCGGGATCTTCAGGATCGCCGATCTTCGATATCAATCACCGGATTGTAGGCACACTGACCGGCGGGGGGTCTTTTTGTAATACTCCTACAGAGGCGGACTATTATGGAAAATTTGACAAGCACTGGAACGGCAATCCGAATCCTTCCAATGAAGACCTGCAGGACTGGCTGGATGCGGCAGGCACAGGGCTTACGGCGATCAATGGTTCATTTAAGGGAAGTGGGGCAACTCCATGTCTTGCCACCGGGGTAGAGGAAACCCTGGCCTTTACTGATGTGCAACTTTATCCTTCGGTAGCTGACAATGAGGTGAATATTTTCTCCGATCGTTTCAATGAAATCAAAGAGGTGCGCATTTTTAGCAGCACCGGCCAGTTGATTGCTACACACAAACTTTTTGGAAGCTCTACTATACTGGATGTCTCTGCTTATTCCAACGGTTTTTACTTCGTTACTTTTATTCAGGAAAACGGAGGACATCTAACGAAAAAAATGACGGTGACACACCAGTAACCGTCTTTCTATTTTAACCCCATTATGGTGGTTCGCATTGAAGAAAGCTGGAGACAGCAACTCTCACCTGAATTTGAGCAGCCGTATTTTGTTTCGCTGACTGATTTTGTGAAAGATCAGTATGCGCGATTTCGCTGTCACCCTCCTGCACCACTGATATTTTCTGCATTTGATCATTGTCCTTTTAATTTGGTAAAAGTGGTTATTCTGGGTCAAGATCCTTACCACGGACAGGGACAGGCCAACGGGCTTTGTTTTTCAGTGAACGATGGGGTACAACCACCGCCGTCATTGCAGAATATTTTCAAAGAGATTGCAGTGGACACCGGCACTCCCATACCTCCGAATGGAAACCTCGAACGGTGGGCGGATCAGGGAGTGTTGTTGCTGAATGCCGTGCTTACAGTAAGAGAATCAGAGGCGGGATCGCACCAGAAGAAAGGGTGGGAGACTTTTACTGATGCCGTGATCCGGCAGTTGAGCGATAAAAAGAAAGATCTGGTATTTATCCTGTGGGGAAATTACGCAAAAAAAAAGGGAGACTTCATTGATAAAAACAGGCACCTTGTGTTGCATTCTGCTCACCC
>JADLBA010000013.1 GCA_020848015.1 Crocinitomicaceae bacterium
ATTCTGCCAGTTGGATTATTCGTAGTGATTTTGCCAGTTTTGCAGCGTCTTCGAAACGGTCTGTTTTCAGTGAGAATGAAATCATACCGCCGAAATCGCGCATTTGTTTTTTTGCAACATCGTGATAGGGGTGGTCTTCAAATCCTGGCCAGTAAA
Source organism: Crocinitomicaceae bacterium (assembly GCA_020848015.1). GTDB lineage: Bacteria > Bacteroidota > Bacteroidia > Flavobacteriales_D > Sanyastnellaceae > JADLBA01. The sequence continues at coordinate 157 of JADLBA010000013.1, forward strand.
CTTTTCCTACTTTTGGATGATTGCGGAGAAAATGAGCAACAGCTTTACCGTTGGAACAATGTTTCTCCATACGAAGGTGTAGTGTTTTCAATCCGCGCAACACGAGGAAACAATCTTGGGGACCTGGAGTAGCACCACATGAATTGGTGATAAAGGCTAATTGATCATAATACTCTTTGTTATTAGTGCAAAGTGCCCCCATGATGACATCGCTGTGCCCCCCGAGGTATTTCGTAGCTGAATGCATTACGATATCAGCCCCCATATCAAGAGGGTTTTGCAGGTAAGGAGAAGCAAACGTATTATCAATAACAGTGATGAGCCGGTGTATATTAGCCATTTCGACAAATGCCGAAATATCGATGATTTTCATCATCGGATTAGTGGGGGTTTCCAGCCAAAGCATCTTAGTTTTTTCATTGATTACACTTTCGACTTTTGCTTTGTCGTGCATATCAACGAAGTGAAATTTTATTCCATACTTTGCAAAGACTTTCGTGAACATCCTGTAGGTACCTCCATAGAGATCATCGGTTGCGATAACTTCGTCGCCCGGCGAGAGTAGCTTGATAATGGTGTCAGAAGCGCCCATTCCGCTCGAAAAGCAGAGTCCGTAGGTAGCATTTTCCAATGCGGCGATACAGTTTTCAAGAGCAACCCGCGTTGGATTCTTTCCTCGCGCATAAGCATACCCCTTGTGCTGTCCAGGTGATTCCTGCACATAGGTGGATGTCTGGTAGATCGGTGTCATAATAGCACCGGTAGTTGGATCAGGTCGTTGTCCTGCGTGAATTGCCTTGGTACCGAATTTCATCAAAATAAATTTTTCTGCAAAGATGATATAGATTCATTGCCTTCAAAACATAAACAGACTCTAAATTCGTGTAGAATTATTTTCTTCATTTTTTTTTTACATTTTCCTTATTCACACGGAAGAGTTAGGATGCAAATCAGCATCATATATTTCAAAACCTGTTTGTGCTGACATATACTAAGGATTGTACTTCCTATTCAGAGGTGAGCCCATTATACAGAGCTGCTTCGGGGCGCCGGATTGTAATTGTGCTTTTCAATGAGGCTGCAATAATATCTTGAAGCGTGATAATAGAAACTACTATCAGAAAATCTGATTGGTTTCATCACCCTGCGTACATTGAAAGGTTCATCTCACAGTTGCTATCTCTTGTTTGTTTCAATCTGTACGGGAGAAGCAGTTCTTTTAAGGAAACGAGGGAGTATAATTGCACCGAGAAAGAGGTAGGGAAAATAAGTGAGCAATCGCCAGATCAGAGCAACAATGGCAAGAAGCCCGGCAGGTAAAATATAATTGAAAAAATTTGCCAAAGCCAGTTCTGCAATTCCGCTACCACCGGGGGTTGGGGAGATGAGCATGATCACCCACATAATGAGTTGGCGACCATAAACAAGCAAGTGGTCAAAGTCTCGGGTAAAGATGAGTAATATGAAATTCAGCGTGAAGAACCTGGCAGTCCAACTGATGATTGTTGCTATGAAAGCTCTTGACCAGTAACTGATTTTTTTCCCTCTCAATTCGCTCGAACAGGTCATGATTTCGTCTCCTACACGAGTGGCCCGCTTTCTGAATTTTTTCAGAAAGCCCACCGATGTGATCTGTTGCAATAATCGTTTGAATAAAACGGGAAAAACAAAAATACCTAATATGATTAGCAACGTAAGAAACACAATGAATCCGTAACCAATGTAGAAGAGAATTTTTACAGAGTTTGTTCCAAAGGACGAGTTGACCCATGAGTCGGGGAACAGCAATGCAGATCCTATCAGTAGGAATATCAGCGGGACGGTTAAGATATAAAACAACTCATCCAGCATGGCGGTAACAAAAGTGATGGCCGTACTTTTTCCCATATTGATCCCTTCGCGGTTGATGATGAACATTGCTATACCGCTTCCCCCCACCACAGAAGGTGTCATGGCGCTGGCGAATTCCCATAGCATGATGACTTCGAAACTCTGTTTCCATGAAAGTTGTTTGTCTGTCATTGATCGGATTCGGTATACATATCCAAAATCCCGCAATGCGACCATCAGGAGAGCTCCAATAAGGGCAAGGGAGGCGTAATTGTCCCAATGAATACTTTTCAGTTGTTCAATGGATGTTTTTTTTACAAACGTATTGGTTGTTTCGGTCGTGAATTCAAAATCATTATCATCCGTTCTGTCAATGATGCGGTTGCCGTTTCCATCCACGTACTTGTAATGCCATCCGGTATCGGCGGGAGTAGCTTCGATGTAGGAGAATGTGTTGAGATTATGGACAAGAATCCAGGAAGCAGCAGCTAATCCCAACACTACAGGAACCAATATCCTTTTCCAGCTCAATTGTTTTTTTAGCTGTCTCTCCTCTGGTTGCTGCATATCCGTCATTAAAAAAAATTTTGTCCTTATCCTGACAAAAGTATAGATAGATAGCAGATGTACCGGGAATAATAATCAGGCCCACACTTTTGTCCCTTCGCTGCAATTTTTGCAAATGTCTATTTCGCTTCGCGATCTGAACAAAGCAGAGCGGAAACTCTTGTAAGCATGATTATTCCAGATGTTTTCAAAGGAATCATTATTGAGATCGCCAAAGCGGTGGGTTGCGTCTTTGTCAAAACAGCAGGGGACGACCAACCCATTCCAGGTGACCACGCAACCTGACCACATCCGCCAGCAACTGTTGACCATTTTGTTTTTCAAAATGTATTCACCACTGCTTTTTTTCTTGTATCTGCTGTATTTTTCATTTTCGGGAATCAGCGGGTTCCCGTTTTTGTAATTGTAAACTTGGGCGGTTTTGAACCGCACTTCATCTACTCCGAGTTGCTTAGCCAATTGTTTCACTTCTTTTAACTGGTGTTCATTTGGTTTTACTACAAGAAACTGAAAGATCAGAAAAGGAGTAGAGGCTTTGAGTTCCCTTTTCCAGCGGACAATATTGGAGGTTCCTTCGAGAACCTTATGGAGGCTCCCATTGATCCGGTATTGCTGATACACTTCATCAGTAACCCCATCAATGGAGATAATCAAGCGGTCGAGACCGGACTCAACCGTTTTTTTTGCAATATCATCGGAAAGGAAATGAGCATTGGTAGATGTTGCCGTGTATATCCGCTTTTTGGAGGCATAAGTGACCATCTCAAGAAAACCCGGATGGATAAAGGGTTCTCCCTGAAAATAAAAATTGATGTAAGTCAGGCGTGGCGAGAGTTCATCCAGCCATTTTTTAAAATTACCGGATTTTATATTTCCTGTTGGGCGGGTAAATATTTTCAAGCCGGAAGGGCATTCCGGGCAGCCAAGGTTACAGGCAGTGGTAGGTTCTATGCTGATACTGACAGGACTTCCCGGATGGTATCCCGATTTGGAAATTCGCTGCAAATAATAAGAAGCAAAAACCACAACAGCATTCCAAATTCTTCGAGGGGTTAATTTTGATAAAAAACGTGTGGTGTCCCAAAGCACAGCTTTCATTAGGGCGAAGGTATATCGAAATATTTAAAGCAATTGGTCTCCTATTTTGTTTACGCTTTCTTTTCTTTGTGTTTAATGAAGTGCGGATTTCTCCTTTTATCCCTGATGTTTCTAACTGAGATCGTTTCAGCTCAAGTTGACCTGAAGGGACGGGTGTTAGACAAAGATTCGGGCGAGCCTGTAGCATTTGCCGCTGTGGTTGAAAAGGGAACATCCAACGGAGCCTATTCAGATATAGACGGATATTTCAGGCTGAGACAACCATCGGTAAATTCTGTCATAATGTTTTCCTGCATTGGTTATAATCCTCTTGAGATCACTTTCCGGAGCGCTGTGGATTGGAATATATTGTTACAAAAACAGGATGTACAACTGAACGAAGTAGTAATTCTTCCCGGTGAAAACCCCGCAGAAAGAATATTACGAAAGGCAATAGAGAATAAAAAGAATAATAATCCGGAAGGAAAGAGAAGCTTTACCTACGACAGCTATAATAAACTCATAATAACACCAGACGAGGATTCAGCATATTTTAATATTGATACCGTCACCTATAACCAGATGGCAAAAGGAGAAAGAGAGTACATAGATATTTTCAGGAAACAGCATCTGATGATCATGGAGAGTATCAGCCAGCGCAGACACCTTCCTCCTGATAATAACTCTGAAAAAATCATTGCTTCGCGAGTTTCAGGTCTGCAACATCCTGAATTTGCACTGTTAGCGACTCAGATGCAGTCCTTCTCATTTTATAACGAGAGTATCAATGTAATGGATGTTTCTTATTTCAGTCCGATTGCTAACGGGGCAATCAGTAAATATCTTTTTGTGATCGAGGACACAACATTCGTTGGAAATGATACTGTTTTTGCAATATCATTCAGGCCACGAAAGGGAAAAAATTTCGATGGTTTAAAGGGTCAGCTTTATATTCATACACATGGCTATGCAATACAAAACGTAATTGCGGAGCCCGCGGAGGAAAAGGGGAGTTTTGGAATAAAAATTCAGCAACAATACCGGTTGATCGGCGAAACCTGGTTTCCGGATCAACTGAATACTTTTTTAAAATTTCCATCTATAAAAATGAAGGGAATTGGCAAGTCGTACATTAACAATGTTCAGTTTGATGTAGAGATGACGCGCAAAGAATTTTCTCCGGTGATCATAGAATTGGATGAAAACGCATATTCACAAACGGATTCATTGTGGGATGCCCACCGCAATCTTCCCCTGGATAGTAAGGAAAAGAATACTTATCATGTGATTGATAGTCTTGGGAAGGCAGAGAATCTTGATGATAAATTGGCGTGGATCACCCATTTACTTGTATCGAGCCAGATCAGATTAGGCATTATTGATTTTGATCTTCTGAGGCTTGCCAGTTTCAATAATTATGAAGGCTTTCGACTTGGAGGAGGGATTCATACCAATGAGGTTCTTTCGAAGTGGTTCACTCTCGGCGGATACTATGCCTACGGATTTAAGGATAAACAATCTAAATTCGGAGGAGATGCGGCAGTGAATTTTTTTCGTGAACGCGATGGTTATCTCAAATTTATATATGAACAGGATGTAAGAGAGACGGCAGGAAACATCCTATCCGTTGGCTCACAGAATTTCCTTAAAAACGATTTTTACCCACTTCTTGTTTCAAGAATGGATCGCTATGAAAAAAGAGAAATTCAACTCAATGGCAGGATTTTCATGAATATATCAGTAAATCTTTTTTTCAATAACCAACTGATAAAGCCTTACCATGAAATTTCATTTCAAACTACTTCGGTTGAAGGAGTAACTCTTTTTTCGCGTGATTTTACCATTGCGGAGACGGGAGTTAATGTCAGATATGCTCCGGGAGAAAAAATAATTATGGTAGGAGAGAGAGAGGTAAGGTTGAGGGGGCGATGGCCTATTTTCTTCATGAAATATACTATGGGAATGAAGGGAGTTCTTGATGGTGAGTATGACTACAATCGGTATGATTTTCTCGCAGAAAAAAAATTCAGGATTATCAATGGTGGAGACCTCAACGTAAGATTTATTGCAGGGGTAGTAGAAAATGCGGTTCCTTTTTCTCTTCTATATAATATGAAAGGGAGTTACAATATCGGTAATAAACATTTGGAATTTTTATCTATCAGTGCCCCCTATACCTTTGAGACCATGAGGGTAAATGCTTTTCAGAACTCTCAATACGCAGTGCTCCACCTACGCCACCAGTTTAAAGATTTACTTTTTAAACGTCCAAAGTTTGCCCCTCATATTTCACTTGTTCACAATATGGGATGGGGAAGGACAAAAAATACGGAGAGGTATGGTATTCCGGTTTCAGACATTTCGCGTGGCTATGTCGAGAGTGGGATTGTCTTTGACCGGCTACTGGATGTTGGTAGTAGTATGTTGGGCATTGGCTTTTTTTACCATTACGGTCCTTACCGTTCTGATCAGTTCAAAAACAATTTTTCATTGAAACTTTCCGCACAAATTGGGAACTGATCGGCTGAGAAAATAAGTGATGAAGCAGGAAATGGTTTTCTATCATCACATTATCTTCATCGCAGTACAATGCTTTTTTCCAGCCTTCGCAGAGCCTCATTATCGGGGCGATTTGAAGAAACAAAGCCAAGAATGTACTGCCCTCTTTCTACATACGGGTTTCCAAGATCATCATAGGATGTAAAAGATTCGGGAGAAAGTTCAAACCTCAGTTGTCTTGTATCGCCCGCCGGAATATCAATTGACTTGAATGCGACCAGCTTATTGTACGGATCTTTTTTATGGGGGTGTAATTTACGCAGATACAACTGCACTATTTCAGTACCATCCAACTTTCCTGCATTGGAAATGTCTATCTCCACGATGATTGTGTCTCCAACCGAAGCATTTTGTGAAGATATCTTTACTTTCTGGAATAGGAATTCGGTATAGCACAGGCCGTAACCAAAAGGATAGAGCGGGGTGCTATTGATGAAGCGATAGGTTCTGTTTTCCATACTATAATCATCAAATGCAGGGAGTTGATCAACGGTATAAGGAATGGTAAAAGGAAGTTTTCCAGATGGGCTTCTCAGTCCGAATAATAATTCTGCAATTGCCCTTCCCCCCTGCTCTCCCGGATAACCACACCACAATAAACCATTGCAGAGGTTTGCTGCTTCTTCCAGCAACAGCGGCCCTCCTCCGAATACTAAGCCAATGATGGGGCCGGATATAGCATTGCGCAACCGACGCAAAAATTGTATTTGATTTTCTGGTATCTCAAGGCCGAGATAATCTCCGCTTTTTCCCGACAGTAATTCATCCCCGCTTTCACCCTGTAACGAACTGTTCAGCCCCAAAGCAACAATAGTAACATCAGAATGGAATATAGCATCCATTGTATGTTCGTCATACTCACTATTCGTCAGAAATGAATGGGATATATTCAAAAAAATAGCTGTCCCCCCGATGGAAGAAATTCCATCTTTAACAGTTATAAGTTCAGGGCTGGTACCGAAGTAATTGCCGATCAGTACAAGTTCATCATCTGCTAAAGGGCCTATTAGAGAAATGCTTTTTAATTCTTCTTTTTTCAGTGGCAATGATCCATCGTTTTTAAGCAGGACGATAGATCTCACTGCGGCTTCAAAAGCAGAATGAATTGCTATTTCACTGTGAATATCCTCTTCATTTAGGGTATCCAATGGATTTGATCCGAATGGGTCGAGATTTCCGAGGCGTATTCTAAGATTTAACAAAGGAACAAGTGCATCGTCAATTTCCTTTTTTGTGATCAGCTTTCTTTTAAGAGCTTGCTTCAGATGGGAGAATTCAGTTCCGCAATCGAGATTTACTCCGGCTTTCAATGATTGGGCAGCCGCCTCTTCCATTGATGATGCAGCATTGTGATGATAATAGATATCAGCAATGGCAGCACAGTCGCTTACAACGTATCCGCTAAAACCCCATTCATTGCGCAATATCGAACGGAGCAGTGTATCGCTTCCGCAGCAAGGGGAACCATAAAGGCGATTGTAAGCACACATCACACCTTCCACCTTTGCTTCTGAGACAAGTGCCCTGAAGGCAGGCAGATAGGTTTCATTGAAATCTTTCAGAGAAGGGCTGGCATTGAATGAATGTCTTAACTCTTCCGGTCCGGAATGCACTGCATAATGTTTGGCACAAGCAGCAGCTCTGGGATGCTCGTGATCGGTTCCCTGCAATCCTTTTACAAAGGCAACTCCCATACGTGCAGTAAGAAACGGATCTTCTCCATAGGTCTCCTGCCCCCTTCCCCATCGCTGGTCCCTGAAAATATTGATATTAGGCGACCAGAAAGTGAGGCCGGCATACTGGCCGTAATGCTTGATCTTTCTTGCTTCGTTATATTTTGCCCGCGCCTCGATCGAAATATTCGTTGCGACTTCTTCAACTAAGCTGTCATTAAACGTTGCAGCCAGATTGATCGCCTGTGGGAAAACTGTTGCAATTCCGTTACGGGCAACTCCGTGAAGAGCCTCATTCCACCAGTTGTATTCAAGCAGACCGAGTCTTGGAATTGCCGGGTTATCGTACATGAGAAGGCGTATTTTTTCATTGGTCCTTAACTCAGCCAATAATTTTTCGGTGCGGACTTCTGATGGTATTGTGGGATTATTCCAAGGGAAACGCTGTGCAGTTAGCCTAATGATAAAAACAGAAAAAAAAAGAAAGAGACAAAGAGATTGTTTGTTCATACCTGTGAAATCAGGGGAAAGATAAATTTACAAGGAGTGATCCACGAAATATTTTCTGCTTTCCTTTTTGTGAACAAAAATAAAAATAGGGGGATATTCCACCAACATAGCATTTGAGCCGGTTTTCACTGGTATTCACCGTCTTTGAAAAATGACGATCTTCGCCTGCTTATGGAGTCACACTTGATCATCATCGTCGTCAGTGCAATCATTCTGGTTGCATACGCAATTGAGCAAATGGGAAAAAGGATGAGGATTCCATCTGTGATTCCACTCCTCGCATTCGGTATCCTTCTACAAAAAGCTGCTGAGTGGCTGAATTTTGAGTTACCATTTGTCTCAGTAGCGCTTCCTACACTTGGTACTGTTGGGTTAATTCTTATCGTGCTTGAAGGAGCATTAGACCTGGAATTAAGCAAGAAAAAGAAAAAAATAATTCTCCTTACACTCTTCAGTTCGGTTATCGGATCAATTTTATCCGCTGTGAGCCTTGCATTTCTCATTCAATGGTTCACAGGAGTTCAATTCACCACGGCATTGATTAATGCTGTACCGCTATCGGTTATCAGTAGTGCTGTGGCCATTCCCAGCGTACAACCACTAACAAAACACCAGCGTGAATATGTTATTTATGAAAGCTCTTTTTCTGATATTATTGGCGTACTATTTTTTTCCGTAATCACTTCACAAAGGGGGATCAATAGTGCCGCTATTGCCGAGTTTTCAGGAATGTTTGTCCTCACCTGTATTTCAGCAGTGTTTATTTCATTGTTTCTGGTCTGGTATTTAGACAAAGTCGAACACCATGTAAAATTTCTTCCGATTTTCTCTGCATTGTTGCTTCTATACGGAGCTGCCAAACATTTTCATTCGTCACCACTGATCATAGCGCTTATTTTTGGCCTTGCTCTTAATAACACTCCTCTTTTTATCAGAGGAAAGTTGACACGGTTTTTCAGAAATAGGACACTGATGGATGATTTAGGACATTTCAGAAAGATCAGTGCAGAAGCTGTATTTCTAATAAAAGCGCTCTTCTTTATCCTTTTTGGGTTTTCAATCTATCTGCAAGGATTGTTTAATATTGAAAATATCAAGCTGGCTCTGCTTTCCTTTGGGGTAATTGTTCTCATTCGTTTCTTGGTTACCCGTGTGCTGCCACAAGGCTATAATGCCGTAGTTTATTTTGCTCCCCGGGGTCTCATCACTCTATTACTTTTTCTCAGTATTCCGGGTAAGGAGCGGATTGACGGTATGAATGAGGGTGTGGTGACATTAATCGTTCTTCTCAGTATTCTCTTTATGCTTCCAGGATCATGGCAAAAAAGAAAGGCTGAACAATAACCGGATAAGAAGGCGCTTACCTTTGCGCCATGATTATTGTCGGTTCTTCCCTCGTAAGTGAGGAGATATTTGACGAACACTTCGTTTGCGATCTTTCTGCCTGCAAAGGTGCGTGCTGTGTGGAAGGTGAAAGCGGCGCTCCATTAGAACCAGAAGAACTTGATGAACTGAAAGTCGCTTTTGAAGATGCAAAAGTTTACATGACCGAGGAGGGAATTGAAGCAATTCAAGAAAAGGGGCATTTTGAAATAGACCTTGATGGCGACCTCGTTACTCCCTTAATTGGTGACCAGGGAGCCTGTGCCTATGTTTTTTTTGATAAACAGGGAATAGCTAAATGTTCGTTGGAAAAAGTGTATAATGAGGGGAAGACAAAATGGAAAAAGCCAATCAGTTGCCATCTTTATCCGATTCGCCTCAGCCAACTGACTGATTATACCGGAGTAAATTATCACCGTTGGCCTATTTGTGCCCCTGCTTGTGAATGCGGGAGCAAACTGCAAGTACCGGTCTTTAAGTTTTTAAAAGAACCTCTCGTGCGCCGGTTTGGAGAAAAATGGTATGCCGAACTTGAAGAGGTTTTTATTGCATGGAAGGCTGCTTCACAAGATCATTAAATCAACCGTCGGTTATTGATAATTAAGGATATGGATAGTGAAAGGAACTGCGATTAGGTGGCATCTTTCGCAAGTTACCGTATTACAACTATTCATGAGGAATTATGCTTTGTTTTCTTTCTTTTTTCTGTTGCTGAAAAATAGTCTGCCGGCGCAGTTTGTTCCAGATGCAATCAGCTACCAGGCTGTAGCTCGCAATGTGGGTGGAAATGAAATTGTAAACCAAAGCCTGACAGTAAAAATTGGTATTACCGAAGATACTGCGGAAGGATTGTTGATCTACGAAGAAATACACGATGTTGTAACAAATTCTTTCGGCCTCTTCTCGCTTGAAATCGGGCGGGGTCTTGTCTCTGGCAATAGTCTTTTCGACTCGTTGACTGAGCTTGACTGGCACACACACAAACATTTTTTACGGATAGAAATAGATACACCCGAACCGGGAGGCTTTGAATTTCTCGGTGCTACCGAACTGATTGCTGTTCCTTATGCCTTTCATTCCCACACTGCAGACAGTGCGCCCGAAATTGACGGTGATGAACACAATGAACTGATCTCCGGCATTACTGTTTCCGGCACCGACATACTTTTCGAGGAAGGCGGAAATACAACATCCCTCGATGCTTCAGGTATAGCATACAAAACGTGGCAGGAAAATGGAAGCGGAATTTATCACGATGCTTCGAGGGTTGCTATCGGGACGCAGCAACCCAAAAGCAGCCTCCATGTTCAGGGATCATATTCGTCAGCAATTGCGACATTTATTGCCGTCAACGATGGTGCTACCGATAATTTTTCGCTCGATGAATCACATCAGGTGCTGATATGCAATGTGACCGATGGTGATATGAATATTTTGCTACCATCAGCGATAGCAGCATCAGGGAGGATCTATCAATTCAGAAGATATTTTTCCGGACAAGGAAATTACGCGGTCACCCTGATAGGTAACTCCGGGCAGACAATTGATGGTGCCGCTCAGAAAGTATTTAATAGCCCAATGAATGAGTATATGACAGTGATCTCCGACGGCGCCAATTGGTACGTTATAGCACACTCCGCAGAACAACCATGAAAAGACTGTCTCTACTAAAAATCTTGGTAGTTGGATTCGCTTGCCATTCCGCTGCACAAACGATCATTGAACGATCGGTCATTTCTCCCTTTTATATAAATGGGAATGCAGCCGGGATCGAAGTGTACAGCACAGGGGGGCAAACAGCATACAGGGTCATCGGAACAACATCTGAATTTTTGGTGGAGGGCTTCGAGCAACCGTGGGATAAAATTCCGCTGCTGGTTGATTACCATGTAATATACGATAAATGCAATGAGGTTTATAACGTAGTGATTGATTCCATCGTAGGTTGTGCTACGTTGGGCTCTGCACAAGTAAGGTGGGGCGGATTGATTGGCGATGAGTTATATTCATCAGAAGGTTCTACTGTATTATTGGAAGTTTCCGGTGCCCCCGACTGCTATTTTTCAAAAGAAATTGACCTTCCATCGGAAGTATCTGCGGAGACCGACTGCCAGCTTACTTTTTACAGCTACCTCACTCCAAATGGTGACGGAAAAAATGATCAATGGATCATTGACGGAGTGAATCAACCGAGGTACTTAAAAAATGACGTATCTATTATCAATCGCTGGGGGCAGCGGGTGTGGAGTGCATCGGGATATAACAATACAGAAATATTCTGGGAAGGACTTGATTCGAATAATCAGTTGTTGCCTGATGGCACATATTTCTACTCAGTTGAAACAAATGGCGAGAATTATTCCGGTTATATAGAGCTGCAACGATGAACAGATTTTTCCATATTCTTCGGTATCCTCCGCACTACTTCGTTTCGCAGGTACTGTTCCTATGTATGGGATCGTATTATGTTTCGGCACAGCAGGATTGGAATTATACGCAATACGTCTTCAATCTTTACGATATCAATACAGCTTATGCAGGAAATCATCATATACCCAGTTTTAGCTTGCGCCACCGGGAACAATGGCTGGGTACAGATGGAGCACCTCAAACATCAGTACTTACCTTTCATACTCCCTCGGTGAATGAAAAGCTGGGGTGGGGATTCAGGATGCAGCAAGAAACAATTGGGGCAAGAGAGTTGTGGATGTTTAGACCTTCCTTCGCATATAAGGTTAGGGCGGGAGATGGAAAGTTTTCCTTTTCACTCGCACCTGCATTTATTCGTCAGTCCATGAACTCTGATAAGATCACAGCGAGAGATGAAACAGACCCACTGTATCTGGGGAATCGCTGGACATCCAGTGTTTTTTCAGCAGATGCCGCGTTGATGTATTCCACTCTTACCTGGTTTGGGGGCGTAGAATTTTCGCATCTTAACGGGTCAAAAATGAAGTGGGGTGATGGAGCCAACGGCAGCTATATTGTTCACTGCAATGCGGTTGCCGGCTACCTGATAAAGCTCAGCGAAAATGATCTCATCGCTTTTACGGGACTTGGGCGTTTTACCACTTCTGGCCAAGTGCAGGCCGAGGCTAATGCCACTTGGCTGTGGAATAATTTTCTCTGGCTGGGAGCAGGCTACAGGATAGGTGCCGGGATTAATTTTCTCGCGGAATGGAATGTGTCAAAAAAACTGCGTATAGGTTATAGCATTGATCTGCCGGTGGGCGAAATGCAAACCTACATGGGCAGCAGCCACGAATTATTTCTTGGTTTCAATATCGGCTCATATTCTCCTTCTTCAATACGGTATTTCTGATGAATAATATCCTGACTCTATTTTTTATCTTTTTCTGCTTTTTACCGGAATTGACGGCTCAAGGAAAGATCAGGGTGAAACCTGCAAATGGTATAAATACCGCTTCCGATGATGTGGTTTGCGGTTTCATTGGAAATGATCTGATTGTTGCCACAAATGACAGGCAGGATATGGTGAACGATTTTAAATGGAACGAACACAAAATATTCAGGCTAAAACGATTCAAACGCGGAGCTGACTATTGCACTTATACATCAATAGGAGAAATATTTGCTTTCAATTCTTCCGGAGATGAGGGAACTGCGTGTTATGATAAAGCGGACTCGATACTTTATTTCAGTAGTACTGAAAATTACGGAAAGGGTAGTGGCACTAACCTTAAACTATACAGTGCCCAGTGGAATGGATCATCCTGGAAAGAACCCGAACTCCTCTCATTTTGCACTAAGGGATATGATTATACCCACCCTGTTTTCGATCAAATAACAGGGCAAATGGTTTTCAGCAGCAACAAACCCGGAGGAAGAGGAGGAATGGATATCTGGTACACCTATCGCTCAGGGAAAAACTGGACGGAGCCGGAAAATCTCGGGATATTAGTAAATACAGCAGGGCATGAAATCTTCCCAACGTTGTTCCATGGCGATATTTATTTTTCATCTAATGGTCTCGTTGATGGCGTTGGTTTCGATCTGTTTCGGGCGGTCGGAAGAGATCAGTGGAAAATAAGCATCCAGTTGCCTGAGCCATATAACAGTGCGGCTAATGATCTGCGGATATTTTTCGTGAATAAATATAAAGGATTTATCACCAGTGACAGGAAAGGTTCTCAAGGTGGCA
>JADLBA010000014.1 GCA_020848015.1 Crocinitomicaceae bacterium
AACATTGGCAAACCATTCGGAAGACTTGAGACCAAAGGTGTTGAACAGAGTAAGCACTACAATGCCGAGTGATGCTACCACCGGCATCATGGACGAATCGAAATGCAGGAAAACCTGAGTATAATCAGCAAATACGACAATCAGCGCGGCAATAGTTCCCGATGAAACAACGGTCAAAAGACACCATCCGTAGAGAAAGGCCGGTAAAGGGCCGAATGCTTTGTGAAGGTAGGTATATACGCCTCCACCACTCGGAAAACGACCGCCCAGCTCTGCAAATACCAGTGCACCGATCATCGAAACAATACCACCGGCGATCCATAGAAAAGTCATCCACATTGGATCGGGCACCGAAGCAGCAATATCAGTAGGAGTTTTGAAAATACCCGATCCAATGGTGCTTCCAATAGCAATCATCACAAGGGCAAAAAGAGAAAGACCTTTGGCTTTTTGTTGCATATTCAGGTAAGGCAGGTAATAGGTTTTGGTCAAAAGTAGGGAAAGAGAGAGGTACAGCACCATCTATTCCCGTGAAGGAAAGAAGGGTTTTCCCAACAAGTTTCAGACAGCAACGAAATTTTTTTCTTTCGTATCAGGCTGCCATCAGACTTTTCACTAATAGCCGTTTTGACACCGGCAGAAGGGTTTCTACCAATGGTACGTTAAGATGACTCACGCAAAAAAAGGTAGCGGGGTTAGGCAATTCCTGGTATTTTTTTGCCAGATTGAGTTTGATCTGTTCTATCGTATTGGCGATGGTTTTGGATTCCGTATAGACGTAGTTCAGTTGCAGAGACTGATAGTTCTCCTCAACGCCAACGATTACAGAGTGTCTGTAGCTATATATATGTACTTCCGCTGACTGATCCTGGCTCAGCATCAGAAATCCCTCGCTTTTATGAAGCGGGATCAGGCCTACTGGAAGAATCTCGATGTGTCTTTCTACCAACTCATAAATATCTTTTCCCTCATGTATTGTGTGCCGCAGATTGGGAAGCGCAAATTCAATGATCTCGGTAACCGTTTGAACGGCATCCTCCGGAAGTTCATTACTGATAAATTGCAAGGAGGTGGTGGTCATATCAATCCCGCTGATTTCTTTTGGGAGGCGATTATTCACCAAATTCATGGATTCCCGCAGGTCGTTCAGGTTGCGAAAATGTTCGATCAATTCCGCCAGAGATGGGTATAAACGAGTCTGATCAAATTGTTGCCTGCATTTTTGGAGGTAAGCCAATAGCAAGTATTTTTTGTACTCAAAGTCGGGTGCGCCTTCCGTGATCCAGTTGAGAGGGAGAGTATTCATTTGTTGAATATACTAATAAAACACTTATGAAACGGAGGAATAGGCAGAAATGATACACAAACGAATCTTTTTATCTGAAAATTAGTTGAAGGGTCGGGATCAAGACAGCAGTGTTGAAGAACCACAGTATTCTACCTTTTTAGAATAGCCTCTGCTCCCTTATTTTTGGCGCGATGAAATTGATCCGAAAACTGAAGCATATCGCCGGTAAAAAACGGTTGTTAGCTGAGACCGCACCTGAAAGGGCAAGGGCGGGTTCCAATTTCAACGCGGCACGTAAAATCGGATTGGTCTATAAAGATCAGGACGAGGAGTTTTTTAATAAAGTAAGGACATTCTCACGTTACCTGAAAGATAATTTTGGCACCCGCACGGTACTTGCCATGGGGTTTGTAGATGAAACCCAAAAACACCTTCCGGTGTGGCAAGCTCAGAAATTAGAGTTCGGCTTTTTTACTAGAGAAGACCTCAACTGGTACCTCAAACCGGTGAAAAAAGTAAAGAGCTTCTTGGCCGAAGATTTTGATATGCTGATTGATCTGAGCAGTGGAAATGAAGTTCCGGTCAATTTTATTTTGAAAGAAAGCGCGGCTCTTATGAAGGTCGGCAGAAATGGAAGTGATGCAGAGCAGTTTTGCGATTTTATTATTGATATGAATGCTTCAGAACCGTTAGATAATTACATAAAACAACTGAATATATACCTGAGTAATCCGAAAATACAATGAATCAATTGAAAGGATTAGGTGTGGCCATGATCACACCATTCAAGAAAGATCTTACACTCGATATAAATGGGCTGAAAAAACTCACCGAATTTTTACTCGGAGGCGGAGTTGACTATCTCGTGGTATTGGGTACTACCGGTGAGTCTGTAACGCTGGATAAAGAGGATAAGAAGGCGGTTCTCGAAACAGTGCTTACGACGAATGCGGGCCGCAAACCGATCGTACTCGGTGTCGGTGGCAATAACACACATGAGCTTTGCTACCAGTTAGATCGAATGGATACTACCGGCATTTCAGCGATACTCTCCGTGACCCCTTATTACAACAAACCCAGCCAAATCGGACTGTATGAGCATTACAAGGCACTGAGTGAACACTCAAAAATTCCCATTATTCTTTACAATGTACCCGGGCGTACAGGAGTAAATCTTCTGCCGGACACTGTATCGCGAATCGCTTTCGATTTCCGCAATGTGATAGGAATTAAAGAAGCAAGCGGCAATATGGAGCAGATCATGACTGCTATTAACAAT
>JADLBA010000015.1 GCA_020848015.1 Crocinitomicaceae bacterium
CGGTGTGGCTCATTTCATCAACTCTTCGCTGAATAAAACAGAGATCACCCAAGTCAAAAACGATATTTTGGCCGGCAGAACAAAACTACTTTATGTCGCCCCGGAGTCGCTGAATAAAGAAGAAAACGTTGAGTTCCTGCGCAGTTGCAAAATTTCTTTTGTTGCTATTGACGAGGCTCACTGTATTTCTGAGTGGGGGCATGATTTCCGGCCTGAATACCGCCGGCTGAAACCGATCATTCAGCAGATCGCCGACGTGCCAATCATGGCGCTTACAGCCACCGCCACTCCGAAAGTTCAGCAAGACATCCAGAAAAATCTCGGGATGATGAATGCGAAAACTTTCAAAGCTTCTTTCAACCGTTCCAATCTTTTTTACGAAATCCGGCCTAAGGTCAACGTCGGCAAACAGATCATTCAATATATAAAGAATAATAGTGGCAAAAGCGGTATCATCTATTGTCTGAGCAGAAAAAAAACAGAAGAGATTGCGGAATTACTTCAAGCCAATGGCATCAAGGCGCTATCCTATCATGCCGGTATGGAGAGCCATGCACGCAGCGCTGTTCAGGATAAGTTTCTGATGCAGGAAGTGGATGTAATCGTAGCGACGATTGCCTTTGGAATGGGGATTGACAAACCCGATGTCCGGTTTGTGATCCACCACGACATTCCAAAAAGTTTAGAGAGTTATTATCAGGAAACAGGGCGCGCAGGAC
The DNA here is from genome assembly GCA_020848015.1 of Crocinitomicaceae bacterium. Classification (GTDB taxonomy): domain Bacteria; phylum Bacteroidota; class Bacteroidia; order Flavobacteriales_D; family Sanyastnellaceae; genus JADLBA01. The sequence goes on from JADLBA010000015.1 coordinate 720, forward strand.
GTGATGGCGGAGAAGGTGTTTGTATCGCATTCTACTCTCCTAAAGATGTCGAAAAACTCGAAAAATTCCTTCAGGGCAAACCGGTAGCAGAACAGGAAATTGGTATGCTGTTGTTGCAGGAAGTAATCGCTTATGCAGAAACTGCCATGAGCCGCAGGAAATACCTGCTCCATTATTTTGGCGAAGAGTGGGATGAAGTTAATGGAGAAGGAAGCGGAATGGACGATAACTCCCGCAATCCAAAAGAAAAAATAGAAGGGAAAGAGTATGTAAAACTGATACTCGATGCTATTCTTTCTTTCAAAGAAAACCACAAAGCCAAATTCATCTGCAATGTTTTGTGCGGCATTGAAAATTCTGAAGTAGTCACCTATAAAGGACACCAGAGCGATTTCTTCGGCGAAGGAAAAGATGAAGATGAAAAATTCTGGAACGCAGTAATCCGGCAGATGCTGGTTCGCGGACTACTCCGAAAAGAAATTGAAACCTATGGAACACTGAAGATAACTCCTGAAGGAAAGGCATTCATAAAAAAACCGGTGAGCTTCCTGCTGGTAAAAGAGGAGGAAATCGGAGAAACCGACGACGATGGCGAACTGATCGTTCCAAGGTCAGGAGGAGGTGCATCCGACGAACAACTGTTCGGAATGCTGAAAGAGCTGAGAGCAAAGGTTTCTAAAGAAAAAGGTCTTCCTCCCTACGTGATCTTCCAAGATCCCGCAATGGAAGAAATGGCCACACAATATCCTATTACACTCGATGAACTTGCTCAGATCGGTGGTGTTGGAAAAGGAAAGGCGACAAAGTTCGGACAGCCGTTCATTACCCTGATTGATCGCTATGTAAGAGAAAATGAGATCGAGCGCCCAATGGATTTTGTGATGAAGAGTGCTCCGTCGAAAAGTGGCGCAAAAGTTCAGATCATCCAGAACATTGATAAGAAAATTCCGCTTCCCGATATTGCAAAAGGACTTGGTAAAGACATGAATGGTCTGCTCGAAGAACTCGAAACAATCGTCTCCAGCGGAACACGCATCAACATCAATTACTTCATTGACGAAGAAATTGATGAAGATGCTCAGGAAGAGATCATGGAGTATTTCATGCAATCCGAAACAGATGATATACGTGCTGCTGAGGCTTATTTTGATGGGGATTATGAAGAGGAGCCTCTCCGCCTTATGCGTATCCGTTTCTACAGCGAGGTAGGGAATTAAGTGAATTACCGCGCACACAAGGTGTCTGTATTTTCGCTTCCTTTACTTACTTTGCTGTTTTGATCCATCTTTATGATCGAAACGATTCAGCGGCTTTCGAAAGAGTATCTCACCGATATCACAGAGATACGCAGACATCTGCATACACATCCCGAACTATCGTTTGCAGAGAATGCAACATCTGCATACATCCGGCAACAACTGAAAATATGGAATATCCCATATAAAGAAGGTTATGCAGGCACCGGGATTACAGCTTTCATCCATGGAAATAATCCGCACAGTGCATTGGCCGCACTCCGGGCAGATATGGACGCTCTTCCCATTCAGGAAGAAAATGAGGTCGCCTACAAAAGTGTTGTTCCCGGAGTGATGCACGCCTGCGGCCATGATGTCCACACTGCCTGCCTCTTAGGTTCTGCACGTATATTGAACGCAATAAAATCTTCCTTCAAGGGAACGGTACAACTGATATTTCAGCCGGGTGAAGAAGTACTGCCCGGTGGAGCTTCACTGATGATCCGCGATGGCGTATTTGAAGAAAAAATACCATCGTGCATTTTCGGTCAACACGTTTATCCCGAACTTCCGGCAGGAAAAATAGGGCTGAAATCAGGATGGTATATGGCATCCGCCGATGAGATTTATATTACCGTGAAAGGAAAAGGCGGACATGGTGCCAGACCTAATGACGTGATAGACCCTGTTCAGATCACTGCGCAACTCCTCGTCGCATTGCAACAGGTTGTCAGCCGGTGGGCACATCCGGGAACACCGAGCGTATTATCTTTTGGTAAAGTCATCGCCAATGGTGCAACGAACATTATCCCTAACGAAGTAATACTCGAAGGTACCTTCCGCACATTCGATGAGAAATGGCGATCAGAGGCTCACGATCGAATGAAAAAACTCACCATACAACTCACCTCTTCCCTCGGTGGCAGTTGTGATTTCAGAATAGAGAAAGGATACCCTGCACTTTTCAACCACGAGGAACTTACTTCAAATGCAAAGAAGAAAGCTATTGAATACCTTGGAGAAAAAAACGTGGTAGAACTTGGTCTGCGGATGACTTCAGAAGATTTTTCTTATTATGGTAAGCAAATGCCCTGTTGTTTTTATCGCCTCGGAACAGCCGGAAAGAATGGCGAGAAATCATCCGGTGTTCATACCTCCACTTTTGATATAGATGAGCGTGCGATTGAAACCGGAATGGGCCTGATGACCTGGTTAGCATTGAGCGAGTTAGAAAAATAATCGGGCCGTCGCACTGACAGCTATTATCAAAACGAAAACCTTTGCTGAAGCAGCCATTCAAGAAATGCGCTTATCACTATACCGAATGAATGTTCTACTGCGGTCTTTCAATTAGCAGATATATATATATGAAAGTAGTTATTGGCAATCGCAGACCGTTCCTGCCATTACTACATCGGCAATCTCTGCTGTTGAATCAGAAAGCATCAACACCTTGAAAGCATATTCCTCGTATTGCAGATGATACTTTTTCGGAGTGCTTCGCGTGTTGCTCTCGTTGAAAAGGATTCTTCCATTTTGCCTCGCAGCGTTCACCAACTACCATCCGATACCAAGACACGCCATCTGGCAGTTTGCTTTGCTACCCATTGAAACGGATGATTCACGGATATTTTTCATAATCTGGTTTTCCGGTGTCCACCCCAACCAGTTGTAATTTGGAAACATCATATATACAAGTGCGCAGCCAATTGTGACACCAATCAGGTAACGAAAAAGGCGTTGGCCAAAATTCATGGTACAAAGGTGCAACACCGGTGTCAAACTGCATTAAATTATTTCGGTATTTCCAAGCTACCTGATTACTTTAGCCCACCGGAATTTTTAATAAAAAATTTTATCTCCGGTAGCACAGACACTACTCTGAAAAAAATATGTTGATCGCCGAACAACTGAAATTTGCTTACGACGAAGGCCCCTCTTTTTCATTTCCCGAAATACACTGTGGGAAGGGAGAACATATCCTTGTGATCGGGGAAAGCGGAAAAGGAAAAACCACATTACTCCATCTGCTCGCAGGAATGCTGCGCGCAGCTTCAGGAAAAATAATAATTTCCGGAAAAGATCTTTCGCAACTATCGGGATCAGAACTTGATAGATTCCGCGGGCAACACATTGGCATCGTATTTCAGACTCCGCACTTTGTTTCCTCCCTTTCTGTAGAAGATAATCTTGTTCTTCCTCAGTTTCTTTCTGGAAAGAAAACTGAACGCGAAATGGTACGTGCCATTTTAAAGAGACTGAATCTTTCAGACAAAACCCATTCACGTCCTTCCCAACTCAGTGTTGGAGAGCAGCAACGTATAGCCATTGCAAGGGCTATTATCAACAGCCCCGATATCATACTGGCCGACGAACCTACCAGTGCGCTGGATGATAAAAATGCCGGTGAAGTCATCACTTTGCTCGAAGAACAGGCTTCCGATGCGCGCTCCGGCCTTGTAATCGTGACACACGACAAACGTTTAAAAGACCGTTTCACCAAGCACATCGGATTATGAACCTGCTGAAGATTTCCTGGAAAAATATTGTCAATAAGCCGCTGAATACTTTTCTCAGTGTTATCCTGCTCGCTTTTGGTGTTGGAATAATTTCCCTGCTGCTGATACTCCAGAAACAGCTCACTGAAAAGTTTAACAGAAATATCAAAGATATTGATCTCGTACTCGGAGCAAAAGGAAGCCCGCTTCAACTCATTCTCGCTAATGTATATCATGTAGATGCTCCTACAGGTAATATAAAAATCTCCGATGCTCAGGCAGTGATAAAACATCCAACGATCAAAAAAGCCATTCCTCTGGCGTACGGCGATAATTATCAAAAGTGGAGAATTGTCGGCACAGATACCTCGTACCCTGAGCATTACGGCTGCCAGTTGGCGAAGGGCAGCTTGTTCAATGCACCGTTTGAGGTCACTATTGGTGCAACCGTTGCAAAAGAGACCGGACTCAAACCCGGCGATCAGTTTGAAAGTATTCACGGATTTGATCAGGCGGCAAATGATCCGGAAAGCCATCAGCACGAGCAGAAATACACAGTAAAAGGGATATTTGCACAAAGCGATTGTGCCATAGACAATCTTATTCTCACTCCGGTAGAATCAGTCTGGATGATCCACGAACATCATGATGAAGACACCCATAAAGACAAAGAACACAGTGCTGGTGATGACCATCGGCATTCAGAAGAAGCACACAAAGAAGATGTGCATAGCGGAGAATTTCACGATCAGATGAATCATGTAGAAAAGCACGAAGAGGAAAATCATGCTGGCAACGGGGAACCCAACGGAGAGCGGGAAGTAACGGCCTATCTGTTAATCAAACGTACCCCAATGGCACAGATGATGCTGCCCTCCCTGATCAAGGATCCAAATATGCAACTGGCTCTCCCTGCTATTGAAATCAACCGGTTGAGCCAGAATTTCGGTCTCGGAATGGACACTGCTAAAGCGATCGCTATTCTGATCATGATTCTTTCATTTATCAGTGTATTTGTTTCATTGTATAATTCACTGAAAGAACGGAAATACGAACTGGCGTTGATGCGGACAATGGGGGGATCGCGAAAGACTCTGTTCCTGCTGATCATACAGGAGGGATTGCTGCTTGTGCTGATTGGGTGCATTGTGGGCGCAGTATTAAGCCGGATGGCACTTTTTGCCTTGAGTAATATAATGAAAGAGAACTTTCATTACAGCATAAATAATTCATCTGTTACTGCGGGCGAATGGCTCTTGTTTGCAATAACTTTGTGCGTGGGTATTCTGGCCTCATTGTTGCCGGCGGTCAGGGCTTTCCGAATGGATATTTCAAAGACTCTCTCGAATGGTTAAACGCATAGTATTATTATCAGTCTCTTTTGCAGTTATTATTGCGCTGTGTAGTTGTATCAATGCTTCTTCAGAAACCCCTTCGATAGCAATGAAAGCAGCAGTCAAAGGAAATAGCATTGAAATGGTCGTCATACCATCTGCTCCGATAAGTGGCCCTGTGGAAATCACCTGGAAAATGCTGACCGATGTCCAGTTCAAAGATGTTTACGTAACAGAACTCGATGCATACTACTGGAAGCCGACATTCGGCGCTACTTTAAAAGCACTGGAAGGAAAGGATGTTTTTATTACCGGCTATGTGATCCCGGTTGATTACGATGCAGGATTTTATGTCGTGTCAAGGTACCCTTACGCCAACTGTTTTTTTTGCGGTGGTGGAGGGCCAGAGTCAGTGGTGGATGTGCGTTTCAAAGGTAAACCCCGCGCTTACAAAACCGATGAACACCTCACCTTCAGAGGTACACTAAAGCTAAACTCCAATGATGTTTACTCCATGAATTATATTCTTGAAGGTGCAGCGGAATATACTCCTTAATACTCCTGTTCAAAGCCATGAATAGTACAGAAAAATACTCCCCTCTTTCCTGCGCTGGTTTGCGGTCTTTCCTGACGGATAGACTTCTCAATAAGAAAATCAGCCGGGGGAAGCCTTCGCTGAAACACTGACAGAATAATTTCCATGAAACTATTCCTGACAATAATGCTTATTTTCGCAGCCGCTTTTTGATTTATAAACCATAAAAACATGGCAACTACAACCGCAGACATCAGCAACGGACTGTGCTTTAAGATGGATACGCACATCTACAAGGTGATCGAATTTCTTCACGTAAAACCCGGAAAAGGACCTGCTTTTGTCCGTACCAAGCTGAAAAATCTCGGCAACGGAAAAATCATTGACCACACATTTAATTCAGGGGTAAAGATAGATGTGGTTCGCATTGAGACCCGCGAATACCAGTATCTGTATAAAGATGAAGCCTATAACTTCATGAACCTGGAAGACTTTGAACAAATCAGCATTCCCGAGGCACTGATCAACGCCCCTGCATTCCTTAAAGAGGGAATGAAATGTATTGTACTTTTTAATACCGAAGACGAAAGCCCAATGTCATGCGATCTGCCTACCTTAGTGGAATACGAGATCACCTATACCGAACCGGGAATTCGTGGCGATACCGCTACCAATACTTTCAAAGCCGCCACTATTGATGTTGGGGTGGAAATCCGCGTTCCGCTTTTTATCAATACGGGCGATTTTGTGCGGGTGGACACGAGCACCGGTCTGTACCACGACCGCATAAAAAAATAATTTGGAAGTCCGGTCTGCATCTAAGCCGCTTTTCTAATTGAAAAAATACTTTTTTGAGAAAAAAGAGCTACATTTGCACCCCTTTAAAAGAATTATTAACCCAATAAATCTCACACAATATGTATGCAATTGTAGAGATAGCAGGGCACCAGTACAAAGTACAGAAAGATCAGCAGATCTTTGTTAACCGTCTGAAAGATGCGGCAGAAGGCTCGAAAGTGAATTTCGACCGCGTGTTGCTGACAGCGGATGGTACCAAAGTGAATGTTGGCGCCCCAGCTATAGACGGCATCAAGGTGACCGCCAGTGTGGTAAAGCACCTGAAAGGAGACAAAGTAATCGTCTTCAAGAAAAAACGCAGAAAAGGATACCAGAAAAAGAACGGTTTCCGCGCATCCCTGACTGAAATCAAAATTGAAAAAATCGGATAATCCTTTAACCCTATAAAACAATGGCACATAAGAAAGGTGAAGGTAAAGTAAAGAACGGCCGCGAATCGGAAAGTAAACGTCTTGGCGTAAAACTCTATGGTGGCCAGCAATGTATTGCCGGAAATATTATTGTCCGCCAGCGTGGAACCCGCCACAATCCCGGCGTGAACGTTGGAGTCGGAAAAGATCATACCCTCTATGCACTCGTAGATGGGGTTGTACAATTCCGCAAAAAGAAAGACAACAAGTCGTTTGTTTCGGTAGTTCCTGCACAGGCCTGACCGGAACTCCGACTTATCACAGTACTTCTAACTCCCGGTCGCGATCGGGAGTTTTTTTGTTTATTTTTCTCAACAGCACCTCATTTTTTTTAACACATGCTACTAGTTTCGTACATCAGAGAAAACAAAGAGGCCGTGATAACAGGCCTCGCCAAACGCAATAAAGATTTTCGTCAACAGATAGAAGAAACTCTGGCGATTGATGAGAACAGAAGAAAAGTACAGAGCGAACTCGAAGGAAATCACTCAGAGGCAAATAAACTCGCAAAAGAGATTGGCGACCTGTTCAAAGCGGGAAAACACGATGAGGCAGAGGTAAAAAAAGGTGCCGTTGCACAACTGAAAGATGCGTCCAAAGCAATGGATACAAAACTCGCCGAACTGGAAAATGCGCAGAAACAATTGCTTCTGCAAATACCAAACGTTCCAGCGACCCTTGTCGCTGCGGGAAAATCGGCAGACGACAATGTTGAGGTGTATAAATGGGGTCAGGCTCCGAAATTGTATTCTGGAAAAAAGCCCCATTGGGATCTCATTCAGCAGTACGACCTAATAGATTTTGAACTTGGAACAAAAATAGCCGGAGCGGGGTTTCCGGTTTACAAAGGAAAAGGAGCAAGGCTTCAGCGCGGGCTTATCAATTTTTTTCTGAATCAAGCCTCTGCTGCCGGTTATCATGAGTACCAGCCACCACACCTTGTCAATGAAGCCAGCGGCTACGGAACAGGACAACTTCCCGATAAGGAGGGGCAAATGTACCATATAGGAGTGGACGACCTTTACCTGATACCAACGGCTGAAGTTCCGCTGACCAATCTCTATCGCGATGTCATTCTGAAAGAAGATGAATTGCCTGTGCGTATGACAGGCTACACCCCGTGTTTCCGCCGTGAAGCAGGAAGCTGGGGAGCGCATGTCCGCGGCCTCAACCGTTTGCACCAGTTTGATAAAGTGGAAATCGTGCAGATCGCTCACCCATCGCAATCCTACGTATTGCTCGATGAAATGGTAGAGCACGTAAAGGATTTGCTGCAACAATTGGAGCTTCATTTCCGCATTATCCGGCTGTGCGGTGGTGATATGGGATTTACTTCTGCCATGACCTACGATTTTGAAGTTTATAGTGCCGCACAAGAACGCTGGCTAGAGGTGAGCTCTGTTTCAAACTTTGAAACCTTCCAGGCCAATCGCCTGAAATGCCGCTTCAAAGGGAGTGATGGTAAAACCCATCCCGTGCATACGCTGAATGGCAGTGCTCTTGCATTGCCCCGCATTGTAGCCGCCCTACTGGAAAATAACCAAGACGAAAAGGGAATCACTATTCCTGCCATACTGGTACCATATATTGGATTTGAAAGAATAGAATAATCTCTCATTGCAACCTTAGGTAGATCTGCATACGGGAGCAGGAGGTTGTGAAATTTTCACGTTGTGATGTACTCAAAGGAGATGCGCCCTCGCTAACTTCGCTGAAGTCAATAAGAGTATGCGTTATTCCTTTCTTTGTCTTACCATTTTTTTTGCAGTGAGTTCTTTTTTCAACTCCTGCAGACCTCCTGACTATACTAAACAGATACGAACACTCGATTCGCTACGGGTGCAGGTAGAATCGGCAGGGCTGAAGTTGTCAGCTATTACTCCTGAAAACAATGCTGCTATTGGCGACAGTATCGAAAAGCACCTGCAATACATACAGATCCACTACATTGGATCAATGACAATGGAAATGGCTGAAGTACTTTCGGGATACGGTGGCATCAGAAACTTACTGCCTTCATTGAAACAGCGAACTGAAGTAGTGGAAAAAGAAAAGGAAAAAACCCTGAAACAATTAAAAAGTCTCCGGGAAGCGCTATCAGAGAAAGCAACACATGATGCAACGGGAAAAGAACTAACCACTGAATATGTTATGCAACTTTTATCCTCCGAGCAAGCATCGGCAGAAAATCTGATCAGTGAAATTGCCCACGTCAGTGAAGAAAACGCATCCATACGCGATCAATTCAATAGCCTATACCCGAAGGTACGCTCCTGTTACGACTCTATCAAAAATGAAAGAATGGGTGAAATAATTAAAAGTGAAGAAATTAAAAAATAAAGAAATTATAGATGGCTAAATTAGATTCAAATATAAAAGAAGAGATAGCGCTACTCTCGAAACCCGATCTGGTAAAACTTGTAATGAAAGCCGCATCGGGCGACAAACATTTTTTAAACTATTTGATGGTAAATTATATTGATAAATCAACTGGTGAGCAACAACTCTTTGACCGGACAAAGTCTGATCTACAACTCTTATTTAATAAATCCTATAAAGGACTTTCAGATGAATTACAGTTCGCAAATATGCTGGCAGCATGCAATAAACGAATTAATGAGTTTGCTAAAATATGCAAAAACAAATCTCTTGAAATGGAACTGATTTTATTGGTTTTAGAAATACCCTTTTCATTTTCAACCAACCATTTCACAACCTGTTTTACACGGTATAATCAGCAAGTTTATTTGCTCATAAAAAAAGCAATAACCTTAATGAAAAATAAATTGAACGAAGATTATCATATTGAATTTGCACCCAAAATCAATGAGTACTTACACATTCTTCATGGAACATCGGATCATTTAGATTACATATATGCTTTACCAGAATCTATTTAAAGTGGGGGAATTAAAAAATGGAAAATTGAAAATGGGGAATGGAAAATGGGGAATGGAAAATGGAAAATGGAAAATGGAAAATGGAAAATGGAAAATGGGGAATGGAATAATAAAATGAATAGACCTGGTTCTTGGCCCGCCCCATACTTGATTGCTATGGCAATGTGTGAAGGGGCATCCATAATCACACAGGAAAGTAAGATAAAAGCCAACAGAATACCGCCAATCGGAAAACAACGTGGGGTTAGGTATGTAAATCTTTTAGAATTTTTTGAATAATTAAAAATCAAACTTTGAGTTTTACCTTTTTTGCCTGCACACAACCCACGACAGACACTCAATCGGACAATTCATTGCAATCACTAACTGGACATAGCGTCTGGACAACGACAGAAGAGGCACGAACCGGTAACAGGGTATTGCCAAAACGGCGGCTGAAATACTATAATGAAACTGAAGTGCATAAACGAACTTTTGTATCTTTAACCAACCGCAGTGCTAATAATTTTCCACTGCGATATTTCTCAAACTGATATATGATAAGCGGAAAAATGAACCTATTAACGCACCGAATTTTTCATATAGGAAAATGCGATCTTATGAGGATACTCTTTTTTTCACTTTTACTATGGGTCGCCGTCCCTGTGAATGCGCAAGACGACCTTGACCTTGCTGAGTATTATTACAACCAGGGAATGATTGAGCAGGCCAAACTCTATTACGAAAAATTATACAAGAGCAATAAAACCAACCGCGTTTATACCAACTATCTCGGTACACTGATCGGCCTGAATGATTTTGACGAAGCGGAAAAGCTCGTCAAGAAAAAGATAAAAAGTGAAAGTGATGACGGTGTTGCTTACCTGCAACTTGGTGATCTTTATAAAAAATTTAATAAAACAAAAGAAGCACAGCAGCAGTTTGAACTTGCTGTCAGCAAGGTGAAGGCAACACGATCTAATATTATCCGTCTGGCCAATGAATTTACCCGGATCAATGAATACGAATACGCGCTGAGAACCTATGAAAAGGGAAAATCCTCTTCGCAGGACGGTTACAATTTTGCTTTTGAGATCGCCAATACCAAAGGCATACTGGGCGATTACAATGGAATGATCGAAGCCTTTCTCGATCTCGTTGGTGAAGAGGCGAGCTACCTGCAGACTGTGCAAAATTCGCTGAACCGCACATTGAATTTTGATGAAAATCCTTCTAATCTCGAATTATTGCGCGTACAATTATTGAAGCGCGTTCAAAAATTCCCCGACAAGACCGTTTTCAACGAAATGCTTGTCTGGCTTTTTTTACAAAAAAAAGATTTTACTTCCGCCTTTATACAAGTATCTGCACTTGATAAACGCTTGAATGAAAGTGGGGGGAGAATGATCAACCTCGCCTCACTTGCAGGCAGTAACAAAGATTATGAAACTGCTAAGAAGGCGTACCAGTATGTAATTGATAAAGGTGCGGCAAGCCCTTATTACATCACCGCACGAATTGAAAAACTACAGATCATGAGTGCCGAACTCGCTGATAAACCCGGTATCAACAAAGAAGCATACCTGCAATTAGAAAACGATTACCTGATCACGCTGGGAGAAGTAGGACGCAATGCCGAAACAGCGATAATGATGAAAGAGTTGGCTCATATCGAAGCTTTTCACCTTGACAAAACAGAAGAGGCTGCTCAGATTCTCCGCGAGGCTATTGATATTCCCGGCCTCTATCCAAAAACACAGGCAATCTGCAAGTTAGAACTTGCAGATGTTTATTTGTTCACCGGTGAAATATGGGATGCATCTCTCCTTTATTCACAGGTAGAACTCGACTTTAAGGAAGATGCGCTGGGGCATGAGGCAAAATTCCGCAATGCAAAAATTTCCTATTATACCGGCGATTTCGCGTGGGCGCAGGGTCAGTTGGATGTACTAAAAGCCTCGACTACAAAACTGATCTCTAACGATGCGATTGAACTGTCGCTGCTCATCACCGACAATTTTAATATGGACACAATTACTGCACCAATGGAAATGTATGCGCGTGCAGACCTACTGGCGTATCAGAATAAGTTTGATGCTGCAATGACGACCGTTGACTCCATACTGACTGAATATCCCTACCACAGTCTTACAGACGATATTTATATGATGAAGGGGAATCTCTACTACCGGCAGGCTCAGTTCGACTCTGCAAGAAGTTATTACCAGAAAATTCTCGACTTTCACTTCAAGGACATTACTGCAGATGATGCTCTATTCAAACTCGCGGGAATGAATCAATACATATTTAACGATACCGCCAAGGCGATGGAGTTGTATGAAAAATTGATCACCGACTATCCCGGAAGCCTTTTCGTGGTTGAAGCCCGCAAACGGTTTAGATTATTGCGAGGGGATGCAATAGAATAATGAAGCAATCTTACTAAACCATCCAAAAAATTCCAGTATAAAAAAACCGCTTGAAATTTTCCAAGCGGTTTTGAAAACGAACTCACAAAATCAAATCAACCACTACACATCTCGCAACTGTCGGGATCATCCAGAGAACAGGCAATCGCTGCTTGTTGCTGCACAAGTAATTTCTCCCGTGTTATCATTGATTCTCCCGCCGGTGTTAGTGAAGTATCGAAATCCATTTCCGACTGTTTCGGATGAGCAGAAGACCCTGCGGAAACTCCGGAGTCGGTAGTTTGCATCCGTATTTCTACTTCGGGTTGCTGTGTGTATTTTTTATCAATAGTAAACTTGATTGCATCAGTAGCGGCTTTGGTGCGCAGATAATACATACCGGTTTTCAGCCCTCGCTCCCACGAATAAAAATGCATAGAAGTAAGCTTGCCAAAGTTCGCGCTCTCCATAAAAATATTGAGCGACTGGCTCTGGCAGATAAAGGCTCCGCGGTCAGCAGCCATATCAATAATGTTCTTTTGTGAAAGCTCCCACGCTGTTTTGTAAAGTGCTTTCAGATTGTCCGGAATCTCAGTAATATTCTGTACCGATCCATTGGCAGCAATGAGTTTGTTTTTGAGCTCTTCGTTCCAAAGACCAAGATGAACCAAGTCTTTCAGAAGATGCTTATTTACGATAATGTATTCTCCGGCAAGAACCCTCCGCGTATAAATATTGCTGGTGTAGGGTTCAAAACATTCATTGTTTCCAAGTATCTGCGCGGTAGAAGCGGTAGGCATAGGAGCCATCAGCAAAGAATTGCGCATACCATATTTCTTAATTTCTTTCTTCAGCACATCCCATTCATAACGATCAGTCGGTGTAACATTCCACATATCGTACTGGAGTATTCCTTTGGAAGCAGGTGAACCTTCAAAGGTTGTGTATGCACCCTCATTCTTCGCAAGGTCTTTAGAGGCCGAGCAGGCTGCGTAATAGATTGTTTCAAATATCTCCTTGTTCAACTGCCGCGCTTCATTGCTGTCAAACGGGTATCTCATCAAGATAAACGCATCTGCCAGACCTTGAACACCAATACCGATGGGGCGATGGCGCATATTACTTTTCTGCGCTTCTGGAACCGGGTAATAATTGCCGTCAATAACCTTGTTCAGGTTTAACGTCAATTGATAAGATACTTCGAACAAACACTTGTGATCAAATTTCCCGTCGCTTACAAATTTTGGAAGTGCAATGGAGCCGAGGTTACAGACGGCAATCTCTTCGGCGGAGCTGTACTCGATGATTTCAGTGCAAAGGTTGGAACTCTTGATCGTCCCGAGATTCTGTTGGTTGCTTTTTCTATTAGCGGCATCTTTATAAAGTATATACGGGGTTCCGGTTTCAACCTGCGACTCGAGGATTTTGAACCACAACTCCTGTGCCTTCACCGTAATGCGTCCGCGCCCTTCACTTTCGTATTTTGTATAAAGTGCCTCAAATTCCTCTCCCCACGTATCGGAAAGCCCCGGACATTCGTTCGGACACATCAGCGTCCAGGAAGTGTCTTCCTTTACCCGTGTCATAAAAAGATCGGGAATCCACAATGCATAAAAAAGATCCCTGGCGCGCGCTTCTTCTTTGCCGTGATTTTTTTTCAGATCGAGAAAATCAAAAACATCGGAATGCCATGGCTCCAGATAGATGGCAAAGGAGCCTTTGCGCTTTCCCCCACCCTGATCAACGTAGCGGGCAGTATCGTTAAACACTTTCAGCATCGGAACAATTCCATTACTGGTACCGTTGGTTCCTTTTATATAAGAACCTTTCGCACGGATATTATGGATGCTCAGGCCAATACCTCCGGCTGACTGCGAGATCAGTGCGGTTTGTTTCAGTGTATTATAAATACCATCAATAGAGTCTCCCTGCATTTGCAGCAGAAAGCAGGAACTCATCTGCGGCTTAGGGGTCCCCGCATTGAAAAGAGTAGGTGTGGCATGAGTAAACCATCCTTCGCTCATCAGGTTATAGGTTTTTATCACCTGTTCGAGATCATTTTTATGTATTCCGACAGCCACTCGCATGAATAGATGCTGGGGGCGCTCGGCTACTTTCCCGCAAAGTTTCAGCAGGTAAGAGCGCTCCAGTGTTTTGAACCCGAAATAATCAAAATTAAAATCGCGGTCATAAATTATGGCACTATCGAGTAATGCCGCATTTGACTGGATGATTTCAAAAACATCTTCCGCCAGAAGCCCTGCATTCTGCCCCGTTTTTGGATCCACATATTCATACAGGTCTTTCATTACCTGGCTAAACGATGTCACTGTATTCTTATGCAGGTTACTCACGGCGATGCTTGAAGCAAGCAATGCATAATCGGGGTGGGTAGTGGCATTAGTAGCAGCTATCTCTGCGGCAAGGTTGTCGAGTTCACTGGTAGTAACACCATCGTGCACTCCCTCAATCACTTTCATCGCAATTTTTACCGGATCCACAATCGGGTTAAGGCCATAACAAAGCTTCACCACACGTGCAGTGATCTTATCAAATTTGACTGCTTCTTTGCGTCCGTCGCGTTTAACTACATACATAAACTAACTCTCCATTTCGTTTGATTATATAGGGAAAATATTTTGCTATCCACGGGAACCGTTCCCTTTTCCGGTGCGTGGCACTATTGCTGCGTTGCCAACAGTC
>JADLBA010000016.1 GCA_020848015.1 Crocinitomicaceae bacterium
TACCGTGTTGCCGGTAATGCTCTTCAACCGGTGATTGGAGATAGCGATCTTGTGCGTATAACGCCCGATGTATTCTATCACGTGCTCCGGGCCGATGAACGGGCGTTTGGCATACACCACCCATTGATGACGAAAGAGTTCATCAAAGAATTCTTTTTCCGGCATCGGCCATTGCTTCGTAACCCCACGGCCAAGTACATCTTTTGTACCTGAATCAAATTTTGTATAGGATCATTTATTCCAGTTCTGCGGGAACAGCATGTGGTATTGTGACGGCTTGGTGTGTTCGATTTTTTCAAAAACATCTTCGATCCATGCCTTTGGATTTATTTTTTGTAGTTTGCAGGGTAATCCCACGGCCAATGTCTTAGCCCCCTGAAAGGTTGGAGAAAACACCTAAAACAATATCGGTCTTCAATAAATTTACAGAGGAATGAAAAAGAATTTTTTGGCGGGCAACGTCTAAATTATTATACATTCGCAATGATTTCAGAAAGTCGTTCAATGGGTTCTATCGGTTTTTTTGAATCAAAGTTGAAAAAATGAATTCTTAGAATCCAACCTTACCTAAACCAACAAAAAATGATCTCTCAAAAAATTATTAACCGGTTTAAAAGCATTAATGCCACGGTGCTGGTCTGTTTTGCCTTATTGAGCCTGCCGGTTGTGCTGAATGCCCAATGCAAACCTTCCATAAAAATTGACGGAACCATTGCGGTAGTAGATCAGAACGAAAAATTCGCCATTCAATTTCCCTACTGGTTGAAGGATGGCCAAACCTTAGCCATTGGTGCCAGCGTGAAGGCGATTTCGGTGATTGAATTTACACAAAATATGACAGCACTTGAATTTTCTGGAGTGCTCAATGTTACTTCGGCTTCTCCGCAAACTGTTCCTACCGGTAAAGTTTGGAAAATTGAATCGGTATTGACGGAAAATAATTCTTCCACCTATCAGAGCGCTACTTTTGGTGTGGGAACTTTCAGTTGGGTCGTACCCGCCTGTGCAGAGCAGATCTGCATTGAGGCTTGGGGCGGTGGCGGTGGTGCCGGCGGAAGTTACAGTACAAGTCCCTATGCTACCGGATCAGGTGGTGGCGGCGGTGGATTTGGATCGCAGTGTTTTTCAGTGGTTCCCGGAACTACCTATGCTATTGTGGTAGGCGGTGGTGGCAATCCTGGAACCAATGGCAATCCTGGATCCAATGGTTCCACCGGCGGTACCAGCAGTGTTGGCTCACTCATTTATGCCTATGGCGGAAATGGGGGAGTATATAGCACCTCCGGAGGAACGGGAGGTGTGGGAGGCACAGCATCTTCCCCCAGTAAAGCACAGGGAGCGGACGGAACGCCTGGCTCGCCCGGCCCCTACTCTGCCAGTGGCAGTGGTGGTGCCGGTGGCAATGGAGCAGCCGGTGGTGCATCTGTATCTGGAAGTGGCGCAGCTGGCTTGCCCGGGGCAATACCCGGAGGTGGTGGTAGCGGGGGAATGTACAATACTTCCGGAGGAAAAGGCGGCGGAGGAAAAGTAGTGATCACTTGGTGATTTTATTGAAACGGAAAAAATTTGATTGCCTATCCGCTGCGCAATGAATTGAAATCTTCCACTATCAGATGATAATGAAAACCTCCATTATCAATGAACTAAAAAAACCGAATATTCTACATTTTCCTTCATAAGCCAAAACCATGAAAAAAAACGTATTCAATTCTAAGCGACAAAACTATTTTGCAACATTCACTTCTTATATCGGCCTCTTATTGATGGGAGCCACCTGTAGCTTTTGGAGCACAACGGCGAATGCGCAATGCCAGCCCTATATCATGATAGATGGCAATGCTACATCAGCTACTGGAATATCATTGCCCTACTGGCTTCGCGAAGGACAGGTGCTTTCGATGAACTCCTCAGTTACTTCCATTTCGGTCATAGAATTTTCGATAGATGCCAACTCCTTGCTGTTTGAACAGGTGCTCAATATAACATCATCTTCTACTGTTCCCACAGGAAGGGTGTGGAAGATCGAATCGCTTTCCAAACAGCCGATCAATGGCACTATTCAAGCATCCGTTACCTTCAATACACCGGGCACTTATACTTTCACCGTTCCGGTATGTACCAATTACATCTGCGCGGAAGTATGGGGCGGTGGAGGTGGTGGGGGAGGTACCTCAAATTATTATGGTGCAGGTGGTGGCGGTGGTGGTGGTGGCTATGGAACCGGCTGTTTTGTTGTAACCCCCAATAGCGATATTACCGTTACGGTAGGTAGCGGTGGGGCTAAAGGAGTGAGCGGAGGAAGTGGAGGATCGGGAAATCAAAGTTCTGTCGGCGCGTTGATAAGTGCTACAGGAGGTACCGGGGGAATAGGAGTATATGACTCTTCTGGTACCGGCGGAACAGGAGGCACCAGTACTGCATCGGTGAAAATTGAAGGTAGGAATGGTGATAGCGGTACTCCAGGAAACTGTGGAAAAGGGGGAAACGGCGGTGCAGGAGGTAACGGTGGTGCAGGAGGTAACGGTACCTGTGGAAGTGGGGGCGCAGGAAATGCACCTGGCGGAGGAGGAGCTGGCGGAAACAACGGCTCAGGAGGAGCCGGTGCTTCAGGGCAGGTAAAAATCTCGTGGTAAGAGCGACATCATTTATCCATTGGCGGGTTGATCCCGCCATTTTTTTATAAATAAAGTGTTGCTACATCATGGCAGAAGCCTACATTATATCTTCAATGAAATATCATAGTCAGAAAGTTTCATCAGCGGGCGATAGATTTTTAATAAAAAGACAACTGACTTTTCCTTCCGTTCACTTACTGATTGAGATAAATTAATTTTACCTGATAGGTTCCATCCACCACTACCCTCTCCCCTGCTTCCAATCCAGATAAGACCACCATATATGTGCCGTTATCCGCACCGGGAGAAATATACCGGATGGTAAACTGCTCTGCTGCATTTTTTACAAAAACAACTGCGCGGCCTTCTAATTCCGTTATTGCCGATCCGGGAACTGCAATGACATTTTCTGCACTTCCTGCAAAGGCATACAGGTTCACAAATTCTCCCAGCTTGAAAGTCCCCTCGCTGTTGTCTAATTCAAACAAAACCTGCTGCGACTGATTGCTCGAATTGAATTTCTGGCCGAGACTGATCAATGTTACTTTTTCACTGCTGTGATTATTATCTGTACACCTGACTAAAAATTTTTCAGCATGTCTCACAGTTTCAATATCGTTTTCATACGCCTGTGCCTCTAAATAAACCTTGCCGGTATTGATGATGGTCATCAGTGTTTCATCAGCAGTGATCGCACTTCCAGGGGCCAGCGTGAATGCCCCTACTACTCCGTCAATCGGCGACTTCAGCTCAACCAACCGTTTAGATGAATAAATTTCGAGATTCGCCCTGGCCGTTTCCAGCCGTGCCTTTGATTCCTCTAATTGTTTCCGCGCAACAATGTCCTCGATTGATTTCAGGCGATCGTATTCTTTTTTTGCCACCTCATGTTCTGTCTCCAGTCTGTTCTTTTCTGCAATCAATCCTATGTCTGTTGCCGCATCATTCAGTCTGTCAATTGTAAGCAGCACATCTCCCTGCTTTACCCTTTGACCCACTGTTACATAAACGCTCACGGTTTTTCCAGCCTGGTGACTGGTAATAACGGCTTCTCCATTGCTGGTGGGAATGATAGTGCCGTAAAGCCTTCTGCTATTTATAAATCCATTGCCCTGAATTCTTTCAGTCAACACATTCATCAGGAACTGACTCTCTTTGGCAACCATAAAAACAGAGGAATGATTTTCCCCCTTTTTCTTTGGGCCGTGCTCTTCTCCCTCATGGGCATTTGCCGGAGTAATCTCATACAGAGGCAATGACAGGAATATCATAACCATTAATATCGCGCCCTTTCTATCCGTTTTTTTTGACCACCTTCCAACGAAGATACCTGCGAGCAACAGACCGGCTCCTGCAAGTACCTTCCACCAGGAAAATGATTTTTTTTCTTCCTCCGGTCCATTATCTGAAATACTAAAATCAATACCCGAAACCCTCAGCAGATCATGGCCTCCGGGAGCAGAAATGGAAACATCTAAATCGCTGCTTTTTTTATCCGGCATGATGGTGTGAATATGGTAAGTGCCGGCAGATTCCCGCTCTACTTCAAATGTGTGACCTTGATCTGCAGGCAACACTAACTGAATGGCCGCACTATCAATGGGACGGTTTGTATTTACGTCGCTGAGAAAAAGTGTCATACTCAGCTCCTCACCAGGTTTTACCGGAGTGAACCTCACCAACACCTCATACTTTGCCGAACTCGCTTCTGCGGAAACCACCTCCGATACAACGGCATTTTCATGTTGGTTAGAATCGGTGTGCTCGTGCTGATGATCCGAATGTTCCTGCGCGGAAAGAGAAATTACAATGATTGCGAAAAGGAAAACAATTGAGGAAAGAGTTAACTTTTTCATATCGCGGAATTGAGGTAGTAAATTTTATTGCGCTGCTCCAATGCCTCTTTCAGAAGTCCGATGTATTGTAAGCGTATATTTCTGATATCAGAAAGAATGAGCAGGTATTCTGTAAACGATGTTTCGCCAGATTTTCTCATACGGGTCACAGCATCTTCAAGCGCGGCTGCCGAGATAAGGTTGTTTGTTCTGTACTCTTCGATGGCTTCTAACTTGTTTTTATAGGTTTCAACTGCGGTGTTGTACTGCTGAGCGAGGAAAACTGCGGCATTTTCTTTCTCTTTCTGTTTGATGTCCACTTCAAGCCGGGCTGCTTTATTGGCTGCACTCAGGTGCCAAAACCACAGAGGGATGCTGATTCCCGCATTCAGCCTGTTCTCTCCCGGTGAATTTCTTTCTCCCTGGTTCATGTATCCTAAAAAAAACTGTGGCAATGCTTGATTTCGCTGCAGTGCCAAGGCTCTTTTACTTTGTTCCAACTCTGCCTCGGCTTTCGCAACCACTGGTGAGGAGATGGGCAAGTCAGTAGGTATCTGATCGAGGAAAGCTGCTCCTATCGAATCGCATTGTGAATTTTCAGGAGCACCGGTGTATAACAGTACGGCAGCTTTTGCAATAGTTAATTCACTTTGAGCCAATTTCAACTGCTGGTTTACTTCCTGCAGTTTCACAATAGCAAATGATTTTTCCATCATGCCGGTTTCACCCGATTCGTAGCTTCGCGCCATAGCGCCGGCAATAGACTGAAAATTGTACTGCTGCCCGTTGAGAAATTTCACTTTGGCATCGGCATACTGCCATTGAATGTAGAGATCGCTGACGAGAAATTCCAGGTCTGCGCGGGAAATTTCTTCTGCAACCATCGCAATATGTGTATCGCTTTTCAATAATTTTTTCCGTGCTGAATAAACAGTGGGAAAATCAAAATTTTGTTGAACGCCGATAGTATAGAAATTGCCGGTAGGAGCTTGTACCTGCAATTGAGGTTGGTAGAGATTAAAGGCCGTTTTCTCAAGCGTTTCGCTCTTTTTCACTTTTTCCGTTGCCGCAGTAATGGCGGGATTACTTTTTTCTGCCAACTCAATTGCCTGCTGAAGGGTTAACAATTGCGCATCAACAGTTGTACTGATGATCACCGCAAAAAAAAGGATCAGCACTCTTCCACCATCAATAATTATCCATCTGAGGCAACCAAAGACAACAGACAGTATCATTCTTCCATTTCTTTCCATGATTGCCTGCTGTTTTGTTTTCTGAAATACTCTTCCAACGCTTTTTTTCCAAAACGGCAAAATGCTGCGGGAGTCACGATAATATCGAGGAGCGTGGAGGAGATAAGTCCTCCGAGGATAACTGTAGCAACCGGATAGAGTATTTCCTTTCCAGGAGCCTGCGAATCCAACGTCAGCGGAATCAATGCCAGAGCAGCAACCAGCGCTGTCATCATTACCGGCACAAGACGCTCTAACGAACCGCGAACGATCATCTTTTTTGAAAATTCTTCTCCTTCATGCTCTATCAGGTGTATATAATGAGAGATCATCATAATACCATTCCGCGAAGCAATTCCGGTAAGAGTAATAAATCCGACAAGGGTAGCAATGGAAAAAACTCCTCCGGTGAGCCAAACGGCAATTACGCTCCCGATAAGTGCCAGCGGAATATTGATCATCACCTGTATCGCAATTCTCCACGATCCGAAATGAGAAAAGAGCACGAGAAAAATTCCACAAGCGGAAAGAAGACTTAGCCAGAAAATATCTCTGCCTGCAACTTGTTGTGCTTCATACTGACCTCCATAGGAGAGATAGGATCCATCAGGCAGACTTAATTCCTTTAATCGCTCTTTTATTTCTTCCACCGTAGTGCCAATGTCTCTCCCGTTCACATTGCAACTGATCGCTATTTTACGCTGTGTATTTTCATGAGAAATATTATTGACGGAATAGGTATATTCAATATCTGCAATCCGCTCAAGAGGAATAAGTGTTCCATCGGGCGCGTCCACAAGAGTCTGCCGGATATTTTCTATATTGGTTCTCCCTTCGTCGGTGGTGCGCAGTAGAATATCAAATGATTTCTGTCCATCAATAATTTGACCGGTTACTTTTCCGTTGTAAAAAATTTCGAGATCAGAAGCTACCTTCCCGCTTTGTAATCCATACCGTTTCAACGCTTCGCGATCAATTTTTATCCGTAGTTGTGGAACCATTTGTATTCGCTCGATCTGGACATCGGTAGTCCCTTCAACCGACTGCACAAGCGAAGAAATTTTCGTGGCATTCTGCCTCATTTCATTCAGATCATTTCCAAAAAGCAGAATAGCCACCTGAGCACGCACTCCGCTCAGCAAGTGTTCTACCCTGTGTGAAATAGGCTGTCCGACTGATACCGTAACTCCCTGTATTATTTTCATCTGCCGTCTGATATCAGCAATGATCTCATCACGGCTACGCTCTATGTTTTCTTTCAGCTTAACCTCAATTTCACTGTTGCTGACAGGTTCAGTATGCTCATCGAGTTCAGCACGTCCGGTTCTGCGACTGGTGTACTCAACTTCAGGAATCCGCAAAATCATTTCTTCAGCCAGTTTGCCAATGCGATTGCTCTCATCGAGAGAAGTACCGGAGGGTGCATAGAGATTAATTGTAAAACTTCCTTCGTTGAATGGGGGAAGAAATTCCGTTCCGAAAAAGGGTATAACAGCCACCGAAATAATAAACAATCCTATAGCGGCAAAGAGAATTTTACCAGGATACTGAAGCGTTTTTTTCAGTATCTGCTCATCTTTTCTTTTCAGCCATCGCACGATTATACTCTCTTTTTCAGTAATATTTTTCTTCGTCTTTACAAGGAGGAACGAACAAAGAGCAGGAGTAACGGTAAGCGAGACAATGAGGGAAGCAATAATGCTCGTTCTATAGGAAATTCCCAGTGGGGCAAATATTTTTCCTTCAATTCCCTGAAGATAGAAGAGAGGAAGAAATACCAACACTACAATAATCGTTGCGTAAACAATAGAATTTCGCACTTCGCTGCTCGCTTTGTAAATGACTCTTAGTGGTGAGTCAGGCTTTTCTTTCAGCCGGTTTTCGCGCAGCCTTCGCAATACATTTTCCACATCTACAATGGCATCGTCCACCAATTCACCAATGGCAATAGCAAGCCCTCCGAGTGTCAGTGTATTGATCGAAATATCAAAAAGCCTGAAAACAATGGCCGTAATCACTATAGACAGCGGGATTGCAGTAAGTGTAATCACCGTTGTTCTGAAGTTGAGAAGAAAGAGAAACAGAACAATAACCACGAGAATAAAACCATCTCTCAAGGCATCTTCTACATTGCCGACGGAGCGGGTAATAAAATCTTTTTGCTGAAAAATTTCAGGATTTACAACAACATCGCTAGGAAGCGATGTCTTTAATTCTTTGAGTGCTTCTGTAACTTGATCTGTCAGCAACACCGTATTTGCTTCAGGCTGTTTCTCTACTGTCAGTATAACTGCGGGCTTCCCATTCATTCCCGCATCTCCTCTTTTAATTTGTGCGCCGAACCGGACTTCTGCGACTTGGGAGAGCATTACGGGCCTGCCATCTCCGTTTTCAAGTACGGTATTTTTCAAGTCCTCCAAGCTGCCTGCCCTCGCAACATTGCGGATAAAAACTTCAGACCCGTAGCGATCAAAAAAACCGCCGGTTGTATTATTGCTCGTAAGTCTGAGAGCGCGTTCAACATCATCAATGGTCAGCGAATACTGCTTCAGCCGCTGCGACGAAACAAGCACCTGGTATTGCAAGCGCTCTCCACCGATAGAAATTACCTGGCTAACTCCCCTGATTGACATCAGTCGCCGGCGAATCGTAAAATCTGCAAGTGTGCGTAACTCAGCGGGAGATGTACTATCAGCCGACAGTGAAATTGACATGATTTGCCCCATGATGCTGCTGACGGGGCCCATAACCGGTGTAATACCTTCCGGCAGTTGGACGGTTTGCAGTTTTTCTGCTACTCACTGGCGGGCGCGATAAATATCCGTTTCCCAACTAAGCTCAACATATACCAGCCCGATTCCAATACCTGAGTTGCTTCTTACAGACTCTGCTCCCGGCGCACCATTGAGTGCTGTTTCGACCGGTAGTACCACCTGGCTTTCTATCTCTTCAGGAGCCATACCATTGGCTTCGAGAAAGATCGTAACCCGCGGGCGGTTGAGGTCGGGCAATACGTCCACCGGCAGACCGATGATCGTGATCACACCATAAACCAATACAAGCGCTGCTGCTGCAACAACAAATAGCCTGTTTTGTATGGATACCTGAATGATTCGATCCAGCATTGCAGCTCTTCTCTCTTTTTTTCTTAAAACATTATTCCTGCAGTTTCAAACTTATGACTTAGATAAATATCCCTAATGCGATATTAAAATTTACTTCACACACTCAATGTTGATGATCGCCGTGTCCTTCTTCCTTATGCTCATGACCGGAATGTATATTGCTTGAACCCTCTTTTACATCCATTACGAAATCAAATGTGTAGAGTTCTCCCTTGTATTTCACCTGCACCCAGCCACGATAAAATCCTGGATGACTCACTTGAAAATGCAGATCGAGGAAATTGTTATCAACGTCGGGGTGAACGTGAACAAATTCTTTATCGCTTACAGCGATCACTACCATGTGCGCCTTCGCTTCGAGGTAATCATCCAGTTCGCTTGCGCTGAGCGGTTTTCCATTATATGCAAGTTTTCCTTCAACGTGCAATTCTTCGCCAGAGAAGAATGTTCCTCCTTCTGGCTTTAATTCAATTGTCATATTCCCACTTGCGGTACGAAGCGACTCTTTTGTCCATTTTTTTGGTGCCGCTTCTTTTCCCGTGATGTGCAAAGGCAGTTTTTCTACGCGGCCGTCAGTGCCCGTCGGGCGGTAATCAGCAAATAGTATATAATCGCCACCTGAAGCGAAATGCGTTGAACTTCCTCCCTTTGGCAGTTTTGCAGACTCAATGCTGCTTTTCACCTCTAATTTGTAGGAACCATCAGCTTGGTATTCAGGATGCACGTGGTCAAAAAATGCAAGATCATTACTGACACTGATAATGTGTATCTTTTCTCCGTGTACTGCATCTAACGGGACTTTCTCATTACTTCCTTTTATGAATGGTGTAAAAAAAAGCACTCCGTCGTTTTCCGCATTTAGTTGTGCGGGGGTGGAATGCATCCGCATTTCATAATTAGGAGCAACTGTTGTTTTCTCTATCGGCTCCAAATCCATTCCGCATTTGGGGCATTTGTCTCCTTTATGACCTGTAACCTCGGGGTGCATAGGGCAGGCATAATCATGGTGATGATCTGCGTGAACATCGCTTTCTTTGCGTGCTTTGTCCGCTGCTGAGTTATTACATCCGCTGTTAAGCGAAAAAATGCAGAAGGCGGAAAGAATAAATATTACCGTTTTCATTTCAAAGTATTTTTTTATGCCATATCAATTACCCAGTCCATACTCTTGGCGACTATCGGGAAGTCTTCCTCTTTTGCATTACTGACAACTTTAACCCGGAGGATATTTTAGGCCGGCCAAAGTTAGCCGAATTCGGCCAACTGTGAGATGGCGGGGAAGTTTCTCAGATCATTGCGAAAATACCCCCCGGAAAATTAGAAGAAAGGATATTCTATGGCAAATGATCGATGGGAATAATTGGAGCTCTGGAAGTTCAGCGCTGATCAAATCTGGACAGGACGGCAGGTAATGACTAGAAGGCTTCGCCACCCCTCATCTCTCCACAACCAATTATATCGGCAGTTGAAAAGAATCACTTCATCGGTACTTCCATCAACAACAATCTTGCGTTGCAATCGGCATTTATTATCAGTTCTTTCGTCTCCTGTATGCCCATACCATCTCTTTCATTCAGCGACTGCTCGTTGATCGAGACATCTCCTTTGATTACAAATGCATATACTCCGTTGGTATCTGGTTGTTTCAATTGATAGATTACTGTGGCACCTTTAGAAAACTCACCGAGGTTGAACCACGCACTTTGGTGAATCCAGACACCCTCATCGTCAGGATTGGGAGAAACTAATTGGCGGAATACATTCGGGATGCAAGCGGGCAATTTCATCTGATCATAGCGGGGCTGTACATCGGTTTTATCAGGGAAAACCCATATCTGTAGCAGTTTCAACTCCTCCTCCTTGCTGCCATTGATCTCACTATGCTGTATTCCGGTACCTGCGCTCATCACCTGAATTTCCCCGCTGGAGATAACGCCACTGTTGCCCAGACTATCTTTATGAGCCAACTTTCCAGCCAGCGGAATGGTGATGATCTCCATATTGTCGTGAGGATGAGTTCCGAATCCCATGCCCGGAGCAATGGTATCATCGTTCAATACCCGCAATGTCCCGAATTGTACCCTTTCCGGGTGATAATAATTGGCAAATGAAAATGTATGACGGGCGTTTAGCCAGCCATGGTCGGCATGCCCCCGTGTGGCAGCTCTATGAATGATTATATTTTCCATTTTTTTCTATAATTTGATACAAAATTGCAGATTTCCGCGAAGTGTTTCATTGATCCCGGTCCATGTGGATATCGGGGTTATGACAGTCAATACTGAATTGACTTACTTTTAACTTCAATTGACACATAGAATATTCATTGCGATTCATGCAACGTCCAATTTCACCGGTGAGTACGAGGTCATTACCCTGTATTTCCCTCAATTTCAAAGAATTTCTATAAGTGCATAAAGAGGAAGTAAATAGAATCAA